>NZ_JBHXFJ010000035.1:0-81106 GCF_042722465.1 Streptomyces sp. NPDC127098 | reverse complement strand
ACCCGGGGGTCACGGGGCCGCCGACCGACGGCACGCCGCTCAGCCGTCGATCACCGTCACCTCGCCGATGCCGAGCGCCCGCACCGGCTCCGCGATCTGCTCGGCGTCGCCGACCAGCACGGTCACCAGGCGCTCGGTCGGGAAGGCCCGTGACACCGCCGTCGACGCCTCGACGGTGCCGGTCTCGGCCAGCCGGACGTAGAGCCGGGCCTGGTAGTCGTCCGGCAGCTCCTCCTCCACCTGGTCCGCCAGGGTGCCGGCGACGGCCGCCGCCGTCTCGAAGCTCAGCGGGGCGACGCCCACCAGGAACTGCACGGCGGCGTCCCGCTCCTCGTCGGTCAGCCCCTCCGCCGCCAGCGTGCGCAGCACCTGGAAGAGGTCGGCCAGCGCCGGCCCCGTCACGTCGGTGGCCACCGAGCCGCGGATGCCGAGCAGCGAGAGCCCGGTGCCGTCGGCCCTGGACCGCAGCACCTGCGCGAACGCCCGGATGCCGTAGGTGTAGCCCTTCTCCTCGCGCAGCACCCGGTCGAGACGGGAGGTGATGGTGCCGCCGAGGCAGTAGACGCCGAGCCGCTGCGCGGCCCACACCGGGTCGTGCCGGTCGGGCCCGGTGCGGGCGATCAGCAGCTGGGTCTGGACGGAGCCGGGGCGGTTCACGATGACCACCCGGCCGGTGTCGTCGGGGACGGGCGGCTCCCAGGCGGGGACCGCCGACGGCTGCCCGGTCCAGGCGCCGAGGGTGTCCTTGAGCACCGCGTCCACGTCGATGCCGGTGAGGTCGCCGACGACGACCACGGCCGTCGAGGCCGGCCGCACGTGCGCCTCGTAGAAGGCGCGCACCGCCTTGGCGTCGATCCGCTCGACGCTGGCGGCCGTGCCCTGCCGGGGCTTGGACATGCGCGAGTCGGCCGGGAACAGCGTGTCGTAGAGCGCCATCGCGGCGCGCCGGCTCGGGTTGCCGAGCTCGTGCGGGATCTCGTCGAGGCGGTTGCGGACCAGCCGCTCGATCTCGTGCTCGGGGAAGGCCGGGGCGCGCAGCGCGTCCGCCAGGAGCCGCAGCGCCCGGTCGAAGCGGGAGGCTGGCACCTCGAGGGAGACCCGGACGCCGGGGTGGTCGGCGTGGGTGTCCAGGGTGGCGCCGCAGCGCTCGAGCTCGGCGGCGAACTCCTCGGCGGTGTGCCGGTCGGTGCCCTCGGACAGCGCGCGGGCCATGATCGTGGCCACGCCCTCGAGACCGGTCGGCTCGGCGGCCAGCGGCGCGGTCAGGTTCAGCTCGACGGCGACGACCTGCTGTCCCGGCCGGTGACTGCGCAGCACTGTCAGGCCGTTGGGCAGGGTGGCGCGCTCCGGGGCGGGGAACGCCCAGGGCCTGGGCTCCCCGGCGGTCGGCCGCGGGTGGAGCTGCATGCTCGCGGTGACATCGCTCACTGGTGGTCGGCCCCTTCGGTGTCGTTCTCGGCTTCGGTCTCGTCCTCCTGGGGCCCGGTGGGCTCGTAGACCAGCACCGCGCGGTTGTCCGGGCGGAGCCGCGCGGCGGCGACCGCGCGCACCTCGTCCGGGGTGATCTCCAGGATGCGGCGCACGGCGGTCAGCGCCAGCTGCGGGTCGCCGAAGAGCACCGCGTACCGGCAGAGCTCGTCGGCCCGGCCGCCGACCGTGGCGAGCCGGTCGAGCCACTCGCGCTCCAGCTGGGCCTGGGCCCGCTCCAACTCCTCGGCGGTCGGCCCCTCCTGCGCGAACCTGGCAAGCTCTTCGTCGACGGCGGCCTCGATCTCCTCGACCCGGGCCTCGCCCGAGGTCTTGACGTCCAGCCAGCCCATGGAGGGCGCGCCGGCGAGACGCAGCATGCCGAAGCCGGCGGAGACCGCCGTGCGGTCGTGCCTGACCAGGCGGTTGTGCAGCCGGGACGACTCGCCGCCGCCGAGCACGGTGAGCGCCAGGTCTGCGGCGTCGGCCTCGCGGCTGCCGTCGTGCGGCAGCCGGTAGGCCGCCATCAGGGCGCGCGAGGGGACGTCCTCCTCCAGCAGCTCGCGCAGTTCGCCGCCGATGACCTCGGGCAGGGTGCCGTCGCGCGGCGGGCGCTTGCCGTCGTGGGACGGGATGGAGCCGAAGTACTTCTCGACCCAGGCCAGCGTCTGCTCGGGGTCGATGTCGCCGACGACAGCGAGCACCGCGTTGTTGGGCGCGTAGTAGGTGCGGAAGAACTCCCTCGCGTCGTCGAGGGAGGCGGCGTCCAGGTCGGCCATCGAGCCGATGGGGGTGTGGTGGTAGGGGTGGTCCTCGGGGAAGACCATGGCGGTCAGCTTCTCGAAGGCCGTGCCGTAGGGCACGTTGTCGTACCGCTGGCGGCGCTCGTTCTTCACCACGTCGCGCTGGTTCTCCATGGACTCCTCGTCCAGGGCGGCCAGCAGCGTGCCCATCCGGTCGGCCTCGAGCCACAGCGCGAGCTCCAGCTGGTGGGCCGGCATGGTCTCGAAGTAGTTGGTGCGCTCAAAGCTCGTGGTGCCGTTGAGCGAGCCGCCGGCGGCCTGGATCAGTTCGAAGTGACCGTTGCCCGTGACCTGTTGCGAGCCCTGGAACATGAGGTGCTCGAAGAGGTGGGCGAGCCCGGTGCGCCCCGCCACCTCGTGCCGGGAGCCCACGTCGTACCAGAGGCAGACGGCGGCCACGGGGGTGAGATGGTCCTCGGACAGCACCACGCGAAGCCCGTTGGGCAGCCTGTGTTCGGTCGCGGTGAGCCCGCCGGCGGTATCCTGCGGGGTGGCCGTGTGGCCCATGGGCGTGAGGTCCCTTCGCTCGGACGGTCCGGTTGTCTGTCGGATGTCCTGTCACCTTATGCAAGGTGAGCCGGCGTGTGCGATGCGATCGGCGGTTGGTACCCGGCTGTCGGTGGCCCGGTCCACAATGGTCGCCAGCAGACCGTCAAGACGTACGAAGGAGTCCCCGCGCGATGCCCCGCCGCAGTACGCCGACCCCGCCTCCGGAGGATTTCGAGGAGCGCATCCTCGACATCGACGTCGTCGATGAGATGCGGGGCTCCTTCCTCGAGTACGCCTACTCGGTGATCTACTCCCGGGCGCTGCCGGACGCGAGGGACGGGATGAAGCCGGTGCAGCGCCGGATCCTGTACCAGATGCACGACATGGGGCTGCGTCCCGATCGCGGCCACGTCAAGTGCGCCCGCGTGGTGGGCGAGGTGATGGGCAAGCTGCACCCGCACGGAGACTCGGCCATCTACGACGCTCTGGTGCGCATGGCGCAGCCCTTCTCCATGCGGCTGCCCCTGGTGGACGGCCACGGGAACTTCGGTTCGCTGGGCAACGACGACCCGCCGGCCGCCATGCGGTACACGGAGTGCCGTTCGTCGGCGGTGGCCGGCATGATGGTCGCCGGCATCGACGAGGACACCGTCGACTTCGCGCCCAACTACGACGGCAGCGAGCAGGAGCCCGTCGCGCTGCCCGCCGCCTACCCCAACCTCCTGGTGAACGGCTCGAGCGGCATCGCCGTCGGCATGGCCACCAACATGCCGCCGCACAACCTGGGCGAGGTCGTCGCCGCGGCCCGCCACCTGATCCGCCACCCGAACGCCGACCTGGCCACGCTGATGCGCCACGTGCCGGGTCCCGACCTGCCGACCGGCGGTCAGATCGTCGGCCTCGACGGCATCAGGGACGCGTACGAGACGGGGCGCGGCACCTTCCGGATCCGGGCCACGGTGGCCGTGGAGAAGGTGACGGCCCGCCGGATGGGTCTGGTCGTCACGGAACTGCCGTTCATGGTCGGTCCCGAGAAGGTGGTCGGCAAGATCAAGGACCTGGTCAACGCGAAGCGGCTCCAGGGCATCGCGGACGTCAAGGACCTGACGGACCGCGAGCACGGGCTGCGCCTGGTGATCGAGGTGAAGAACGGCTTCAACCCCGAGGCGGTGCTGGCCCAGCTCTACAAGCTGACGCCGATGGAGGAGACCTTCGGCATCAACAACGTGGCGCTGGTGGACGGTCAGCCGCTCACCATGGGTCTGAAGGAGCTGCTCGAGGTCTACGTCGACCACCGCTTCGAGGTGGTCAGGCGGCGCAGCGAGTTCCGGCGCGGCAAGCGGCGGGACCGGCTGCACCTGGTCGAGGGCCTGCTGGTGGCGCTCGTCGACATCGACGAGGTGATCCGGATCATCCGGTCCAGCGAGAACGCGGCGGAGGCCAAGGAGTCCCTGATGGCCCGCTTCGGCCTCTCCGAGACGCAGACCCAGTACATCCTCGACACCCCGCTGCGCCGGCTGACCAGGTTCGACCGGATCGAGCTTGAGTCGGAGCGCGACCGGCTGACCGCGGAGATCGAGGAGCTGACCCGGATCCTGGAATCGGACGCGGAGCTGCGCAAGCTGGTCTCGGGCGAGCTGGCCGAGGTGGCCAAGAAGTTCGGCACCCCGCGCCGCACCCGGCTCGTGGAGTCCGAGGGCGCACCGCTCGAGGTGCTGCCGCTCGAGGTGGCGGACGACCCCTGCCGGGTGCTGCTGTCCTCCACCGGGCTGCTGGCGCGCACGGCCGACGAGCAGCCGGTGTTCGACACGAACGCGCGCCGGGTGAAGCACGACGTGGTGGTCTCGGCGGTGCCGTCCACCACCCGCGGCGAGGTGGGGGTGGTCACCTCGGAGGGCCGACTGCTGCGGATCAACGTGGTGGACCTGCCGACGCTGCCGCACAGCGCCACCTCGCCCAACCTGTCGGGCGGCGCGCAGGTGTCGGAGTTCCTGACCCTGCGCCCCGAGGAGCGGGTGGTGTGCCTGACCACGCTCGACGAGTCCTCGCCCGGGCTCGCGATCGGCACCGAGCAGGGCGTGGTGAAGCGGGTGGTGCCCGACTATCCGGCGAACAAGGACGAGTTGGAGGTCATCTCCCTCAAGGACGGCGACGTGATCGTCGGCGCCGCCGAGTTGCGCACCGGCGACGAGGACCTGGTCTTCATCACGGACGACGCGCAGCTGCTGCGCTACCAGGCCGCCCAGGTGCGGCCGCAGGGCCGGCCGGCGGCGGGCATGACCGGCGTCAAGCTGGCCGCCGGGGCGAAGGTGATCTCGTTCACCGCCGTCGATCCGGCGGCCGAGGCGGCGGTGTTCACGGTGGCGGGCGGCAGCGGCACGCTGGACGACTCGCTGGGCACGGCCAAGCTCACCCCGTTCGACCAGTACCCGCGGAAGGGCCGGGCCACCGGCGGGGTGCGCTGCCAGCGCTTCCTGAAGGGCGAGGAGCGGCTGACGTTCGCCTGGGCCGGCCCCGTGCCGGCGCGCGCCGCCACGGCGACCGGCGCGCCCGTGGACCTGCCGGAGCCCGACCCGCGCAGGGACGGCTCGGGCGCGCCGCTCGGCCGGCCGGTCGCGGTGGTCGCGGGACCGGCGTAGGGCCCGGGCGGCCGGGCTACGAGAGGGGCTGCGGCTCGGACTCGGTGACCTCGCTCATCTCGGTCGTCTCGGTGACGTCCTCCGGGTCGTCGACGTACCGCAGCACCTCCCACATGCCGCTCAGCGCGGGGTCGGCCTCGGCCGGCCCCGTCGCCACGCAGTCGGCGAGTTCGGCGCGCAGCGCTTCGGGGTCGATTCCGGCGCCGATCAGCACGAGCCGGGTGGGAGTGGTCTCGTCGTCGGGGGCCGGGTAGAAGCGGAGGAAGCGGCCGACCGTGTGCAGCGCGTAGCGCTCGGGGCGCGGGCCGGCGGCGAGCGTGACGAAGCCCTTGGCGCGGTAGAGCCCGGCCGGCCTGGTGTCGAGGAAGCGCATCAGCGCTCGAGGGCTCAGCGGCTCCCGGCTGGTGAAGGCGACGCTGTCGTAGCCGGTGTGCGGGTGGGCGTGCCCGTCGTCGTGGTCCTCCTCGCGCTCCAGGTCGGCGAACGACAGCTGCCGGTGGCCGGCCCCGGCCGGGTCGAGGCCGGCGCGGGCGCTCTCGCGGTCGAAGAAGAGGCCGGGGTCGATCCGGCCCCTGGCGGCCGGCACCACGGGCGCGGCGCCGGCGACCTCGCGCAGCGCGGCCAGCTGGGCACGCCACTCGGCCTCGGGCACCAGGTCGGTCTTGTTGAGCACCACCAGGTCGGCGGCGCCCGGATGGCGGGTCCTGCCCGGCTCGGCGGCGTCGACCACCTGGACCAGGCCGCCGTAGACGATGCGCCGGTCGCCGCTGGCCAGGATCATCCGGACCAGGCTCGGCGGCTCGGCGAGCCCACTGGCCTCCACCACGATCAGGTCGATCCGGGCCGCGGGATCGGCGAGCCGGTCCAGGGCCGCGTCCAGGTCCTCGGTGTCCACGGCGCAGCACAGGCAGCCGTTGTCGAACGAGGCCATGGCGTCGACCTGCCCGGCGACCAGCATCGCGTCGATCGGGATGCTGCCGAAGTCGTTGACGACGGCGCCGATCCGGACGCCGTCACGGTTTCTGAGCAGGTGGTTGAGCAGCGTGGTCTTCCCCGCCCCGAGGAAGCCCGCCAGCACGACGACGGGGATCCGACTGGTGGTCATGGCCGCCACGATAACCGTGGCGGCCCGAGCCGTTGGCCGCGCACGGCGACGGTCGGGGGGAGGTGACGGCGAGGCTACTGGGTCAGGAGAGGCTAGCCTTACCTGGGTGAGCACGTGCACGACCCTCTCCCAGGCCCTGGCCGAGCCGCTCGCCGGCACCGCGAGCACCGCCAGGACCTGGCTGCTGCTCGAACAGCCGGGGCCCTGGGGCCCGGACGCCCTGGTCGAGAGCCACCTCGACCCCGTCGTGGGCCGCGCCCTCGACGCGGCCACCGCCGGCACCGGCGTGCGGGTGGCGCTGATCCGCCGGCCGGGCCGGCACGCCGACCGGCCGGGGAACGCCACGGCCCGCCGCGCCTACCTGGCCCACACCCTGCCCGGGAACTCCTGGGTCCGCACCACGGCGGCGGTCGTCCCCGAGCGCCTGCTCGACCTGGACTTCCCCCGGCTCGGCGCCGGGGCCCACGACGACCTCTGGGAACCGCACCACGGCGACCCGCTGACCCTCGTCTGCACCAACGGCCGGCGGGACCGCTGCTGCGCGCTGCTCGGCCGCCCGCTGGCCGCCGAGTTGGCGGCCAGCGGCGGCTCCGAGGTCTGGGAGGTCACCCACCTGGGGGGCCACCGCTTCTCCCCCACCCTGCTCGTCCTGCCGCACGGCTACGCGTACGGACGGATCACCGCGGTGGGCGTCAAGAACGTCCTGGAGGCCCTCCACGTCGGCCGGCTGGTCGGTGAGCACTGCCGGGGCCGGTCCGCCTGGGACCAGCCGGGACAGGCCGCCGAGCTGGCCGTGCGGGACGCGACCGGGGAGCGCGCCCTGGACGCCGTCGCGGTCCTCACCGACCGGGCCACCGGCGACACGCACGAGGTCACCGTGGGCCACGCGGACGGCCGCCGCTGGCGGGTCACGGTCGTGGCCCGCGCCGACGGTGAACCGGCGCCCGCCAGCTGCGGCGCGCGGGCCACGCCCCGGACCCGGCTGACCGTCACCGCCCTCACCGCCCTGCCCGCCGCCGGGGCAGCCGGCTGAGCGCGGCGACTACGTGTCGATGCGGGACCGGTCAAGCATGGCCGCCGAGCTCGCGATGAACTCGCGACGCGGGGCCACCTCGTTCCCCATCAGCAGGCTGAAGGCCTCCTCGGCGGCCTCCAGGTCGTTGATGTTGATCCGCCGCAGGGTGCGCCGGCGCGGGTCCATCGTGGTCTCGGCCAGCTGGTCCGCGTCCATCTCGCCCAGGCCCTTGTAGCGCTGGATCGACTCCTTGTAGCGGATCTTGCGCCGGTCCAGGTCCAGCAGCGTGGCGCGGAGCTCCGCGTCCGAGTAGGTGTACAGGTACTTGTCCTGGCCCTTCTTCGGGTTGCTCAGCTCGATCCGGTGCAGCGGCGGGACGGCGGAGAAGACCCGGCCCTCCTCGACCATCGGCCTCATGTAGCGCTGGAAGAGGGTCAGCAGCAGGCACCTGATGTGTGCGCCGTCCACGTCGGCGTCGGCGAGGAAGATCACCCGGCCGTAGCGCGCCTGGTCGATGTCGAAGGTCCGCCCCGAACCGGCTCCTATCACCTGGATGATGGCGCCGCACTCGGCGTTCTTCAGCATGTCCGAGACGGACGACTTCTGGACGTTGAGGATCTTGCCACGGATGGGCAGCAGGGCCTGGAACTCGGAGTTCCGCGCCAGCTTCGCGGTGCCGAGGGCGCTGTCCCCCTCGACGATGAACAGCTCGCTGCGGTCCACGTCGTCGCTGCGGCAGTCGGCGAGCTTGGCCGGCAGGGCCGAGGACTCCAGAGCCGTCTTCCGGCGCTGCGCCTCCTTGTGCTGCCGGGCGGCGATCCGGGTGCGGGCGGCGGCGACGACCTTCTCCAGCACGGCACGGGCCTGCTGCTTGTCGTCGCGCCTGGTCGAGGTGAGGAAGCCCTTGAGCTCCTTGGCGACCACCTGGGCGACGATCCGGGAGGCGGCCGAGGTGCCGAGCACCTCCTTGGTCTGCCCCTCGAACTGGGGCTCGGCGAGCCGGACGGTGACCACCGCGGTCATGCCCTCCAGGGCGTCGTCCTTGACGACGTCGTCCTCGGCGACCCGCAGCAGCTTGGTGGCGCGCAGCACGTCGTTGACCGTGCGGGTGACGGCCCGCTCGAAGCCGGTGACGTGGGTGCCGCCCTTGGGAGTGGCGATGATGTTGACGAACGAGCGCACGGTGGACTCGTAGCCGGTCCCCCAGCGCAGCGCGATGTCCACGTCCAGGTCGCGCTTGACCTCGGTGGGGATCATGTGGCCGCGGTCGTCGAGGACGGGGACGGTCTCCTTGAAGGAGCCCTGGCCGGTGAGCCGCAGCACGTCGCAGACCGGCTTGTCGGCGGCCAGGAACTCGCAGAACTCGCTGATCCCGCCGTCGTAGTGGAAGACCTCCTCGGACGGCTCCGCACCGTCGATACCCCGCTCGTCACGGACTGTGATGGTCAGCCCGGGGACCAGGAAGGCGGTCTGCCGGGCGCGGGCGTGCAGGGTGTCGAGGGAGAGCTTGGCGTCCTTGAGGAAGATCTGCCGGTCCGCCCAGTAGCGCACCCGGGTGCCGGTGCGGCTCTTGGGGATCTTCTTGGTCTTGCGCAGGCCGCTCGCCGGGTCGAACGGGGCGTCGGGCCCCGACTCGGTGAAGATGCCGGGGGTGCCGCGCCGGAAGCTGATGGCGTGCGTGCTGCCGCCCTTGTCGACCTCCACGTCGAGCCGGGCCGAGAGGGCGTTCACCACGGAGGCGCCGACGCCGTGCAGGCCGCCGGAGGCGGCGTAGGAGCCGCCGCCGAACTTGCCTCCGGCGTGGAGCTTGGTCATCACGACCTCGACGCCGGAGAGCCCGGTCTTGGGCTCGATGTCCACGGGGATGCCGCGCCCGTTGTCGCGGACCTCGACCGAGCCGTCGGCGTGCAGCAGGACGTCGATGCGGTCGCAGTGGCCGCCGAGCGACTCGTCGACGGCGTTGTCGATGATCTCCCAGAGGCAGTGCATCAGCCCTCGGCTGTCCGTGGACCCGATGTACATGCCCGGGCGCTTGCGGACCGCCTCAAGACCTTCCAGGACGAGCAGGTGCCGCGCGGTGTAGTTGTCTGCCGGGTCGGCCCCGGTCAACAGTGCGGTGGACGGCACGGACGTGTCGGCGGTCACGCAGTTCGCTCCTCGCTGAATTCTGATCTGGCCCTGATGTGGTGGCGGTCGCCGCTCAGAGGGTACCGAGGCCCTGTAGAGCGGTTGTGCGGCTCCCCGGGAAGTATCCAGGGTAGCCGAGCGTCGCTCACACGTTCGATAACTCGTCTGGGTGACGTGTACATCACGTTCCCTTCGAGGCATGAACCATTTAGGCTCCGGGCACGTCCTCCTGAACGAGGCTGGACCCCCGGATACACCGAGGTAGCCGGAACAACACGACTAGACGACGCATTACACCAAGCAACCGCAATACGGCTCATTCGCCGCCACCGGGCAGCGTTCGGCCATCTCGGGAGAAATTTTTCCATCGAGAAAGCCGCGAGCGGGAACGTTCTCGGCCTGGTTGGATGTTGTCCCTGGTACGACAGCTCGTCGAGCTAGAGAAGAGGCGACGTGACTACTGTTCTGACCCCCGCGACCCCGCTGACGGCCGGGGACCGCTGCGACCGCTGTGGTGCCCAGGCGTATCTCCGCGTGGTCCTCATCAGCGGCGGAGAGCTGCTGTTCTGCGCCCACCACGGCCGCAAGTTCGAGCCGGAGCTCAAGAAGATCGCCGCGGAGATACAGGACGAGACGGAGAAGCTGACCGCGACTCCCGCATCCGCGCACGACGACGAACGCTGATCCAAGCGCTGATCCGACCACGGATCCGATCTGACGTATCGCGTTTCCTGACGACGGGCTCCGTCCGGCCGGCGCCCCGGCTGGACAGCGGGCGGTCGACCGCGCACGCGCGGTGACCGCCCGTTTCCGTACCGCTCGTCACCCCCGGGGCCGTCGGGCTTCGCCGCCCGACTTCCCGCCCCGTACTCGTCCCGCACGCTGCTGAGCGTGCGCCTGGCGCCGCCGTACGCCCGCTTCATGCTGCCCACACACGCCGAACGGCCGGCGGCCCCACCAGGGGGGCCGCCGGCCGTTCTCGCGCGCCTCGAGGGCTCGGGGAGCCTCAGTCGAGGTAGTCGCGCAGCACCTGCGAGCGCGACGGGTGCCGCAGCTTGGACATCGTCTTGGACTCGATCTGCCGGATCCGCTCGCGCGTGACCCCGTAGACCTTGCCGATCTCGTCCAGCGTCTTGGGCTGGCCGTCAGTGAGGCCGAAGCGCATCGAGACGACGCCGGCCTCCCGCTCGCTCAGCGTGTCGAGCACGGAGTGCAGCTGCTCCTGCAGCAGCGTGAAGCTGACCGCGTCGGCCGGCACCACGGCCTCGGAGTCCTCGATGAGGTCACCGAACTCGCTGTCGCCGTCCTCGCCGAGCGGGGTGTGCAGGGAGATCGGCTCCCGGCCGTACTTCTGGACCTCGACGACCTTCTCCGGGGTCATGTCGAGCTCCTTGGCCAGCTCCTCCGGGGTGGGCTCCCGGCCCAGGTCCTGGAGCATCTGCCGCTGGACGCGAGCGAGCTTGTTGATCACCTCGACCATGTGGACCGGGATCCGGATGGTGCGGGCCTGGTCGGCCATGGCGCGGGTGATGGCCTGGCGGATCCACCAGGTGGCGTAGGTGGAGAACTTGTAGCCCTTGGTGTAGTCGAACTTCTCCACCGCGCGGATCAGGCCCAGGTTGCCCTCCTGGATCAGGTCCAGGAAGAGCATGCCGCGGCCGGTGTAGCGCTTGGCCAGCGAGACCACCAGGCGGAGGTTGGCCTCCAGCAGGTGGTTCTTGGCACGGCGGCCGTCCTCGGAGATGATCTCCAGCTCGCGCCGCAGCTTGGGGGCGATCTTGTCGGAGCTGGCCAGCTTGTCCTCGGCGAAGAGACCCGCCTCGATGCGCTTGGCGAGCTCGACCTCCTGCTCGGCGTTGAGCAGCGGGACCTTGCCGATCTGCTTGAGGTAGTCCTTGACGGGGTCGGCCGTGGCACCGGCGGCCGCCACCTGCTGGGCGGGGGCGTCGTCCTCGTCCTCGTCGGAGAGCACGAAGCCCTCGTTCTCCGGCTTGCCGTCCGGGCCCTCGCCCGGGGCGCCCGCCCGCACGGCGCGGTCGGTGGGCCCCTCGAGACCCTCCTCCTCGCCCTCCAGGAACTCGTCGGCGAGCTCCTTCTTGGGCTCGTCCTTCTTGCCCGCGGTCTTCTTGGTGGCCACCGGCCCCTTCTTGGCCGCCGGGGCCTTCTTGGCGGTGGCCTTCTTCGCCGGGGCCTTCTTGGCGACCGCCTTCTTGGCCGGGGCCTTCTTCGCCGCCGGCCTGCTCACGGAGCCGCCCGCCGCCTCGCCGTACTCGGCCTCACCCGCCGGTTCCTCCGGGCGAGCCATGGCCGTGGCCTGCTTGGCCGGAGCCGTCTTCGCCGCCACGGTCTTGGTCGCGGTGCGCTTGGCCGGCGTCTTCGCGGCGACACTCTTCCGGGTGCGCTTGGGCGCCTCGGCGGCACTCACCATCAGCGTCACGCCCTCCTCGTCGAGGATCTGGTTGAGGCTGCGCAGAACGTTCTTCCACTGGGCTTTCGGGATCTGGTCAGCCTCGATGGCCCGGCGCAGATCATCGCCGGCGATCTGCCCCTCAGCCTTTCCCCGTTCGATCAGCGCCATCACAGAATTGGACTCGGCGATCTCGGCAGGGAGAGTACGGGAAGTGCTGGCCGACACGAACAACCTCTCGGAAACTCTGGGAACGGCTAGGACCCGCCCGAAGCAAGCGGAACCCTGACCGGCGGCGGGGTGGGCCGACGGTGGTGGTGCGGAGGACACGGACCTCGGGTCCGGCCACTGCGGCCACCTCTTCAATCATCGCGCTGCTTCCCGAAGCGTTACGCGGCTCGTACGTGGCGCGAGTCACATCGCGAGTCCCCGCGTGACGGGCCGAGCCCGAAGCGCCGTCGGAGCCCTGCCGGGCCAGGTTCCGACGACGCCGGGGCGCGTGTCCTTCCGCCGCCGCTCAGTGCTCGCGCGGGGCGGGAACCACATGGTCCGAGCCCGCCGCGGCCGCGGCGCCGTCCGAGGGGAACGTGAGCAGGTGACGCATAGCGGTCTCGGCGGCGGCCGGCTCGCCCGAGGTGATGGCGTCCACGATGCGCTGGTGCAGGCCGACGGAGCCTTCCGTCGGGTGCTCACAGCCGGAGGCCGCCCCGCCGGAGACCTGGAGCGCGGAGGCGACGATGCCCGAGAGGTGCTCCAGCATGCGGTTGCCCGCGGCCTGGAGGAGCAGGGCGTGGAACTCGGCGTCGGCGCGGGAGAAGGTGAGCGCGTCCCCCTGAGCGAGGGCGTGGGTCATGATGTCGACCATGTCGCCGAGACGCTGGCGCACCTCCTCGCGGGTGTCGCCGGCGGCGAGCCTGGCGGCCAGCGGCTCGATGGTCAGGCGGAGCTCACACAGCTCGCGGCGCTGGTCCTCGCGCTGGGGGCCGAAGGCCCGCCACTCGATGATGTCGGGGTCGAGCAGGTTCCAGTCACCGACGGGGCGGACCCGGGTACCGACGTTGGGCCGGGCGCTCACCAGGCCCTTGGCCTCGAGGACCCGCAGGGACTCGCGCACCACGGTGCGGGAGACCTCGAAACGCTGGCCGATCTCCTCGGGAACCAGCGGCCGGTCGGCGCCGAGGTCGCCGGAGACGATCATCTGGCCGAGTTGTTGGACGAGTTGGCCGTGGAGCCCGCGGCCCCGGCTGCCTGCGGCCCGCCGGCCGACCCGCCCCATGTCGGGGTCGGGGCCGTCCCAGGCGGGGGCGTTGGTGGTGCGAGCCGCTCCCGTCGACTCGGCGTACGAGTAGCGGTCCAGCTCACCCGGTCCGCTGGGGCCGGAGTCGGCGGAACGGGTGGCGGTCATCATGGAGTGCGCAAGGGTAGTCACGCCTCCTTTGTCGGCGGCCCTCGTTGACACCTTGAGGTCTTTGGTGAAAAGCACACGAAAGGGTGATCGGCGACTCCCGCATAATTGACGCCTAACCGGAAGGAAAGGGACTCCTCGCCGTCATCACCACCTCAGGGCGGGCCGACTCGCCGCTCACCATGGGCTGTTGCGCAGGCTGACCAGGGCATAGCCACACGTCAGGACGGCCAGCGAGAGGGCCAGTGCCCCGCCGATCGGCTGGGTCGCGAGCTCCGCGGGAGCGAACGGCGGGCGGTCAGCCCCGGCCGGGAGCGGAAGACTGGTCAACGCGTGGAGCCTGCCGGACAATCCGCCGAGGGAGCGCTCGGCACCGCTGCCGAGCGCCGCGCGCAGAGCGGGGGCGAGCGCGAGCGGCACCGCGCCGACGGCGGCCAACCCGACCAGCGTGGACCGGAAGATGCCGGCGGCGAGCAGCCCGGCCCAGGCACAGCCGACGGAGAGCAGCACGGTGCCCGAGAGCGCCACGTCCCAGGCACCGGAGATCCGCCGGCCGTCGACGAACAGCACGGTCAGGACCGCCGAGTTGACCGTGAGGGCGCACCCGCACAGCGCGACGGCGGCCGCGGCGGACACCGCCAGCTTGCCGGCGAGCAGCGAAAGACGCCTGGGCACCGGAGTGCGCGCCGGGGCCAGCGCGGGGTACCGGAACTCGTGCCCGAAGGAGAGCGCCCCCAGCAGGCCGGCGGCCATCGCGACCGGGGGCAGTGGCAGCGGCTCGGCCCACCCGGCGAGCACGCGTTCGGCGGGCCGGGCACCGCTGGCCGCGAGGGCGAGCGCGGCCACCACCCCGCCGAGCAGCGCGACGGCCATCACCCACCACCCGGTGGGCACCCCGACCCAGCGGCGGGCCTCGTAACGCAGAGGCCAACTCGGGCCGGGGGGCGGCAGGGCGGGGAGCGCGGGCCGCACCGCCGAGCCGCGCGCCCGCGGGGCGTCGGGCCCGCCGGCGCCGGCGGGCGCCCGGCCGTCGGCCCTGGTCAGCGGGCCCACCGGCGAACGGCCCCCCGACTCCCCCACCTCGTCCGCGAGTTGGTGCACCAGCACCCGGTGTCTGAAGGCCACCTCGCCGACCGCCGCGCAGTCGCTCCCGTACACCGAGATCCGGTTACCCGACTCCCTGACGATCTCCACGGACGGCTCGCCCTCGGCGTTACGGGCCGCGCGGAACTCGCCGGACAGGGCGGAGGCCAGGCGCTCCGCATGCGGAGTGCGCACGGCCACCCGGGGGCGCAGCCGGGTACGGGCGAAGTCCTCGCCAGTCTGGTCGGCCACCAGCCGCCCCGCGCTCAGGCTGACCACCCGGTCGGCCAGCCCGGCCGCCTCCTCGACGCCCCGCACGGCGACCAGGACGGTGCCACCTCGCGCCGCGTATCCGCGCAACAGCCCGTGCAGCCAGGCGGTCTCGCGCGGCCCCAGGCCGAGGGACGGATCGTCGAGCACCAGGGTGTGCGGGTCCCCGAGGAGTGCCACGGCCAGCCCGAGCCTGCGGTCCATGCCCCGGGACAGCGTCCCTAGCCGGTGGTCGGCGAGCCCGCCGAGGCCCACCTCCTCCAGCATCTCGTCGGCGCGGTCCACCGGAACCCCTGCGGCGGCCGAGAGCATCCGGAGGTGCCCGAGCGCGGTGCGCCGTGGGTGCCCCGGCACGTCACCGAGCAGGGTGCCGACCTCCCTCACCGGATGAGGCACCCTGGCCATGGGGCGCCCGCGGAAGAGCGCGACACCCCGCCCGGGGGACAGCTGGAGCATCAGCCGCAGCGCGGCCGACTTGCCGGATCCCGGGGGCCCGAGCAGCACGGTCACCTGGCCGGGGCGCGCCTCGAAGGTGAGGTCGTCGACGGCCGGGGGGCGGCCACGTCGGGACGCGCCGGTGAGCCCGATGGCCTGGATCATCGATATCTCCCGTTGAGCGTGCACTCTCCGGCACCATAACGGGACATATCTCATTTTCCGGGCGACGCGCGGAGGTCGTGCGACCGGCCCGACGCGGCGCCCGCGTGGCCCGACTACACCTCGGGGCGCAACATCGGGGGGTTGAGGGCGGTGGCCTCGCCGGCCCTGAAGAGCTGTGCGGGACGCCCGCCCTGACGCGTCGTCGTGCCGCCGACCGGCACCAGGAAACCCGGGGTCCCGGTGACCTTGCGGTGGAAGTTGCGCGGGTCGAGGGCGACTCCCCAGACCGCCTCGTAGACCCGGCGCAGCTCGCCCACGGTGAACTCGGCCGGGCAGAAGGCCGCGGCGAGCGACGAGTACTCGATCTTCGACCGGGCCCGCTCGACCCCGTCGGCGAGGATCCGCGCGTGGTCGAAGGCCAGCCGCTCGGCCGGGGCACCGCCGTCGCCCCCCAGCAGTCCGGCCACCGGCGTCCACTGGGCGCCCCCGGCGTCGCCGCCCGGAGTCGGCGCCGGGAGGTCGGGAGCGAGCACCAGATGCGCCACGCTGACCACCCGCATCCGGGGATCGCGCCCGGGGTCGCCGTAGGTCGCCAGCTGTTCCAGGTGGGCCGCCGCGTGCCGGCTGCCCGAGTCCTGGGTGCGCAGCCCCGTCTCCTCGGCGAGCTCGCGAGCCGCCGCGGAGGCCAGATCCTCGTCCACCCGCACGAAGCCCCCGGGGAGCGCCCACTGCCCCTGGAACGGCTCCTCGCCCCGGCGGACCGTGAGCGCGCACAGGGCGTGGCGCCGGACGGTGAGCACGACCAGATCGACGGTGACGGCGAACGGCGGGAAGTCCGACGGGTCGTAGGGCATGCCGTGATCATAGGGGCCTCCGGCACCCGCTCAGTGCTCGCGGGCGGCCCGCTGCTGACGCATGCAACGGCGCAGAGGCTCGGGATCGAGGCCCTCGTTGCACGCCTGGTGGAGCAGCCTGGCGAAGACGTACTCGGGGTCGATCTCCAGCGCTCTGCCCAGCGCCACCCGGGCACCGAGCTCGTCTCCGGTGGACCATGACACCCAGCCGGCCAGGGTGAGCGGGGCGGCGGCGTGGGCCTCGTACGCCGCCACGCAGCGCCGGGCGAGCGCCCGCCAGAGGCGGAGGGCCACCTCGGCTTCCGGCCCCTCCATCCACTCGGCGGCCCGGTCGCGGGTCAACCGGTCCTGGAGGCCGAGCACGAGGCGGGCGGCCTCCTCGCAGGTGAGCAGGGAGTCGTCCGAGGGGTCGGCCGACGGGTCGTCCCGCCCGCTGGAGAGGGCCGCTCGACGGAAGCGGGTCAGCAGCCGCTCGGCGAGCTCGACGGTCTCGCCGCGCACGGTCAGGGCGTCGGTCGTGCCGCCGAGCATCCTGGGCACCAGCGCGACGGCGGCCGCGTCGAAGGCACGCGCCTGGCGAGCGGCCTCCGGCTGGCCGAGCGGCGCGAACCTGCGCTCCAGCTCCCGGAGAGAGCCGCGCACCCGGATTCCGGCATAGGTGGCGGCGGCCGCCATCGCCGAGGTCCCGGCCTGGGGTAGCTCGTTGCCTTCGCCGGAGCAACAGCCGGTGCCCGGGCAGCAGTAGGACCAGTAGCGGTCCCTGGACAGGAAGAGCGCTTCGTATACCGGGACGTCGAGCGCCCCGCAGGCCGTGCGGAGGCACTGGGCCAGCGGGCGCAGCCGCTCCATGGCCTCCTTGGCGGACTGCCCCTCGGACGCCTTCTGACAGAGGTAGACGACGGCAGCGTCCGGGCTGGTACCGGCTCTGCCTCCGCTCTCCGCGAGGCAGGCGGCGAGCTGCCGGGCGGTCTCCTCCCAGCTCTCCGGGTCGCCCGGGATGCCGGTGCGGATCCGCCCGCCCACCCGGCCACGCGGACCGTGCAGGGCGACGAGCACGATCGAGTCATCCGGTTCGAAGCCGAGCAGGTAGGGCAGGGCGTCGGCCAGATCGGCCGGGCCGCGGAGCGTGACCCGGTTGTCGGCGGTGAGGGCGACTTCACGAACGGAATCGGTGTGGTGAGTCATGCCAGGAGCGTGCCTGGGGTCGGCGAAGGGATGCGGAGAGTTATCCACAGGCCGGCGCCGCGATCCGATTAGTCGCATGAATGACCGGTTTATCCACAGGCTCGTTGGCAGAGTGTCCCCGCCATCCGCTTGCATGGGGGCATGCAGCACACACCCGCGGGAGCTCCCCCGCACTCCGCCCCCACCGGATCCGCCGAGACCGGGTCCGATCCCTCGGCCCGGTCGGCGCTGCGCGCGGCGGCCGACGCCGTGCTGGCCCGCCTGGTCGGTGACACCACGGACCGGGCCGCGCTCCGCCCCGACCAGTGGCGGGCCATCGAGGCACTGGTCGCGGAGCGCCGCCGCGCGCTCGTCGTCCAGCGCACCGGCTGGGGCAAGTCCGCGGTGTACTTCGTGGCCACCGCCCTGCTGCGCGAGCGGGGCAGCGGTCCGACGGTCATCATCTCGCCGCTGCTCGCGCTCATGCGCAACCAGATCGAGGCCGCGGCCAGGGCCGGCATCCGTGCCCGCACCATCAACTCGTCCAACAGCGAGGAGTGGGAGGGCGTGCGCGCCGAGGTGGCCGCCGGTCAGGTCGACGTGCTGCTCGTGAGCCCGGAGCGGCTCAACAACCCGGAGTTCCGCGACACCGTGTTGCCAGAACTCGCGGCGAGCACCGGCCTGCTGGTGGTGGACGAGGCCCACTGCATCTCCGACTGGGGCCACGACTTCCGTCCCGACTACCGCCGGCTGCGCACCGTGCTTGCCGAACTCCCGGCCGGCGTTCCCGTGCTCGCGACCACGGCCACGGCCAACTCCCGGGTGACGGCGGACGTCGCCGAGCAGCTCGGCACCGGCGGCGACAGCGCCGAGGCGCTCGTCCTCAGAGGGCCGCTCGACCGGGAGAGCCTGCGGCTCTCGGTGCTGCGGCTGCCCGACGCGGCGCACCGGCTGGCCTGGCTCGACGGGAATCTGGAGCGGCTCCCCGGCTCCGGCATCATCTACACGCTCACCGTGGCGGCGGCGGAGGAGGTCACGGCCTATCTCACGGCGTGCGGGCACCGGGTCGCCGCCTACACCGGCCGCACGGAGAACGCGGACCGGGTGGCCGCCGAGGACGACCTGCTGGCCAACCGCGTCAAGGCACTGGTCGCCACCTCCGCGCTCGGCATGGGCTTCGACAAGCCGGACCTGGGCTTCGTCATCCACCTC
Source organism: Streptomyces sp. NPDC127098 (assembly GCF_042722465.1). Lineage (NCBI taxonomy): Bacteria > Bacillati > Actinomycetota > Actinomycetes > Kitasatosporales > Streptomycetaceae > Streptomyces > Streptomyces sp. NPDC127098. Next base: position 62,466 of record NZ_JBHXFJ010000035.1, on the reverse strand, counting down.
GGCTCGCCCTCCTCCCCTATCGCCTACTACCAGCAGGTCGGCCGGGCCGGCCGCGGTGTGGACCAGGCCGAGGTGCTGCTGCTGCCGGGGCCGGAGGACGAGGCGATCTGGCGGTACTTCGCCTCGCTGGCGTTTCCCCCCGAGTCGCAGGTGCGGCACACCCTCCAGGTCCTGGAGGCCGCCGGCCGGCCGATGTCGTTGCCGGCCCTCGAGCCCCAGGTCGAGCTGCGCAGGTCACGCCTGGAGATGATGCTCAAGGTCCTGGACGTGGACGGTGCTGTCCGCAGGGAGCGCGGCGGCTGGTCGGCGACCGGCAAGCCCTGGGCCTACGACGCCGAGCGGTACGCGTGGGTGGCACGTCAGCGGTCCGCCGAGCAGCAGGCCATGCGCGAGTACGCCACCACCACGGGCTGTCGGATGGAGTTCCTGCGACGCCAGCTCGACGACCCGGAGGCCGCGCCGTGCGGCCGCTGCGACAACTGCGCGGGCGCCAGGTTCGAGACCGGCGTGGCCCAGGCGGCGCTCGAGGCCGCGCGCGGCGAGTTGACCAGGCCGGGGATACCGCTCGAGCCGCGGCGGATGTGGCCCACGGGGCTGCCCGCGCTCGGGCTCGAGCTCAAGGGCCGCATCCCACCGGGCGAGCAGGCCGAGGCGGGCCGGGCCCTCGGGCGGCTCTCCGACATCGGCTGGGGGAACCGCCTCCGCCCGCTCCTGTCCCCCGGTGGGCAGGACGGCCCGGTCCCCAAGGACGTGCTGGACGCCGTGGTGGCGGTGCTGGCCGACTGGGCCCGCGGGCCGGGCGGCTGGGTCGCCGGGGGCCCCGACGCCCTGGACCGCCCGGTGGGCGTGGTCCGCGTCGCCTCCCGTGCCAGGCCGAGCCTGGTCACGTCGCTGGCCGAGGGCATCGCCGCCGCCGGTCGGATGCCGCTGCTCGGCACGGTCCGGCACGCCGAGTCGGCGTCCCGGGCCCAGCGCAGCAACAGCGGCCGCAGGGTGCTGGAGCTGCACGGCTCACTGGAGCTGGCCCCGGGCACGGTGGAGGCGATCAGGCAGACCCCGGGCCCCCTGCTGCTAGTCGACGACTTCGCCGAGTCGGGCTGGACGCTGGCGCTGGCCGCGCGGCTGCTGCGCGGCGAGGGCGCGGGGCAGGTGCTGCCCCTCGTCCTGGCGGTGCAGGGCTGACCGGGTCAGAAGATGCCGAGCTGGCCGGCGTCTTCCAGGGACTCGTCGGCCACCGCGTCCCGGTGGGCCGGGAGCTTGAGATGGCGCCAGCGTGGCAGGGCGTCCATGTAGGCCCAGGAGAGCCGGTGATGGGGCGTGGGGCCCAGCTCCTCAAGGGCCGCCCGGTGCACGGGCGAGGGGTAGCCGGCATTGCTGTCGAAGGCGAACTCCGGATGCTCCGCGCCGAGGTCGGCCAGCAACGCGTCCCGCCGCACCTTGGCGATCACGGAGGCGGCGGCCACCGCCACGCAGGACTGGTCTCCCTTGATGACCGTGCGCACCTGCCAGGGGGCGCCGAGATAGTCGTGCTTGCCGTCCAGGATCACGGCGTCCGGGCGCTCCGGCAGGCCCTCGAGCGCCCGGACGGCGGCCAGTCGCAGGGCCGCCGTCATGCCCAGCGCGTCGATCTCCTGTGGCGAGGCGTGTCCCAGGGCGTACGAGGTGACCCAGTCCGTCAGCACCTCGGCGAGCGCGGTGCGGCGCAGGGGGGTGAGCAGCTTGGAGTCGGTCAGGCCCTCGGGCGGGCGCCGCAGCCCGGTGACGGCCGCGCACACCGTGACCGGTCCGGCCCAGGCGCCACGGCCCACCTCGTCGACGCCGGCGACCAGCCGGGCTCCGGTCAGGGCCCTGATGGACCGCTCGACGCGGTGGGTGGGAGGTTCGTACGGCATGTCGCGGCCCACCCTACGCACACCAGCCCTGGAAGGGCCGCTCGGGTGTGTGCCAGTGCTCGAAGGGGCGGTCGAGGTGGTAGCGGCGGTCCCGGCCGAGTACCAGCTCGCGGGTCTCGCCGTTCCCCGGGTTGGACAGCGACTCGAACTCGGCGACGGTCCAGTGCAGCCAGCGCATGCAGAACAGCCGCATCGTCAGACCGTGCGTCACCAGCAGCACGTTCGGCGGATGGTCGGGCTCCTCGAAGCTGCGCCACAGGCTCTCCAGGAAGGCGCCGACCCGGTCGTAGACATCGGCCCCCGACTCCCCCTGGGCGAAGCGGTAGAAGAAGTGACCGTAGGCGTCCCTGGCGCGCTTCTGGCGCAGCACGTCCTGCCGGTCCTGCCAGTTGCCCCAGTCCTGCTCGCGCAGCCGCGGCTCCTCGCGCACCCGCACCCTGGTCGGGTCGAGACCGAGCAGTTGGAACGTCTGGTGGGTGCGACGATAGGGCGACACATAGGCCGAGACCCGCTCCGTACCGAAGATCTCCCGCAGGTGCTCGCCGGCGCTCCTCGCCTGGAGCCGCCCCTTGGCCGTCAGCTCCAGAGCGTGATCGGGGATGTGCTCGTACACGGAATCGTCATAGTTCCCCTGTGACTCTCCGTGCCGGAGGAGCACGATACGCCGCGGCTGTGCCATGGTGCCACCCTATGCGACGGCCTTCGGCCACCCGGACAGCACCGTCACACCGTCCAGGCCGGCTCCATGTCGATGACGTCTCCCGCGATCGCGGCGACATCGGCCCCGATCTGCGCCCGCAACGCCAGCCGCTCCACCCGCTCGGTGCGGTACTTGGCCCGCTCGGCCGCCGAGTCCCACATCGAGAGCACCAGGAACTCGCTCTCCGGCTCGGCCTCCGCGAAGATCCCTCGCAGCATCCCCGGCGACCCCGCCATCGCCGGGTTCCACACCTTCTCCTGCATCAGGGCGAAGTGCTCCGCGCGCTCCTCGTGCACCCGGCAGTGCGCCACCCGCAACAGGTCGGCGTCCGCGAACATCGGCTCGAACCCGGTCTTGACGTCGAACCGGTACTCGAAGAGCCGCACCCGCATGTCCTGGTAGGTGCCGGTCTGGCTGGCCGCGAGCCGGTCGTGGGACCTGGCCATGAAGGAGTCGTAGAACGCCCGGCTCTCCCAGAAGCCGAACAGATGCACCACGCCCTGGCGGCCACGACTCCACCCGCCGCCCTGGGCCCGGAACCCCGGCTCGCCCAGCAGCCCCGCCCACTTCCGCTGCCCCCGTTCGAAGCCGACCTTGTCGACCACGGTGCATCGCATCCACTTGACCAGCACCGCGCCATCGTAAGGCCAACCGGGCCGCCCCCTCGAATACCGGCCAAGTCAGGGGAGAACACGCACCGTTCGTCATGCCCGGCCCATCAGTGATGAGCCAGGAACTCCTCGAACGACACCCGCCCGTCCGCGTGTTCAGGCGCCAGCAGCGCCCCCTCCCGCACGGCCCGGAACGACTTGGCCGGCAGCCGCAGCGGCAGCACGGGGCGGTGCAGCCCCTCGGCCCTGACTGCCTCCCTGGTCAGCTCCTCGGCCGAGCGGATCTCGGGGCCCGCCATGTCCGCCACCCGCCCGGCCGGCTCCCCGGTCGCCAACTCGGCGAGCCGCCGGCCCACCTCGGCGGCCTCCACCGGCTGCAGACGCGCGCCACCGCCCAGCGTGACCACCGCGGGGAACAGGCGCTGAGCATGCACGAAGCGGGTGATCAGGCTGTGGAACTGGGTGGCCCGCAGGATCGTCCACGGCAGCCCCGACTCCTCCACGAGCCGCTCGCACTCCAGCTTGGCCCGGTAGTAGGGGAAGGTGGGTACGCGGTCGATCCCCACGATCGAGATGTAGACCAGGTGCGGGGTCCCGGCCTCCCGCGCCGCCCCGATCAGCCGCCGGGTGGCCGTGATGTCGGCCCGCCCGATGGTCGTGGCACAGTGCACGACCACGTCCACGCCGGCCATCGCGGGGCCGAGCCCACGACCGGACTTGAGGTCGCCGGTGAACCACCTCACCGGCAACCGCTCGCCCTCGTCACGGCTCCGGCGGCTGAGGACCCGCACCTCGTGCTCGTCCTCCAGCAGCCGCGCCACCACCTCACGCCCCAGCGTCCCCGTGCCGCCGGTCACCAGGATCACGCTCATGACCACCGCCTTCCGCCACCCCCGTCGCTCACCAGTGTGGGCGACTGACCCGAATCGCGCACACCGGGCGCTCCCGCCACTCCCCCGGCACGCCGGAGGGGGAGCCGGCCGGAACCGACTCCCCCTCCTGCCCCCGCGCGCCGGGAGCGCGCGGCCCGATCAGCTGCAGCCGCTGGTGGAGCCGCAGCCCTCGCACAGGTAGCAGCTGCCGGCGCGGCGCATCTTCGTGCCACAGGCGAGGCAGAGCGGCGCGTCCGCGTTCAGCCCGAGGCGCATCTCGGCCAGCTCCGTGGAGCTGTGCGCCTCACGCGGAGCCGGGCTCTCCTGCACCGGCACCTCGGGGGCCGGCGGCGTCGGCGCGCTGGACGTCCGGGGCGCCTCGGCCTGGCGGGGCGCCGACTGGGAGAGTCCCTCGACGTCGAGCTCGTCGTCCGTCGGCTCGTAGGAGCCGGTCTCCAGGTGGCGCTGCCGCTCGGTCGCGGTGTGGATGCCCAGCGCCGAGCGGGTCTCGAAGGGCAGGAAGTCGAGCGCCAGGCGGCGGAAGATGTAGTCCACGATGGACTGCGCCATCCGCACGTCCGGGTCGTCCGTCATGCCCGCCGGCTCGAACCGCATGTTGGTGAACTTGGAGACGTACGTCTCGAGCGGCACGCCGTACTGGAGGCCCACGGAGACGGCGATGGAGAAGGCGTCCATCATGCCGGCCAGGGTCGAGCCCTGCTTGGACATCTTCAGGAAGACCTCGCCGAGGCCGTCGTCCGGGTAGGAGTTGGCCGTCATGTAGCCCTCGGCACCGCCCACCGTGAATGAGGTGGTGATCCCCGGACGGCCCTTCGGCAGCCGCTTACGGACCGGCCGGTACTCGACGACCTTCTCGGGCTCGACGGCCACCGCCGCCGGGGCCTCGGCCTTCTCCGACTCCTTCTTCTTCGCGGAGAGCGGCTGCCCGACCTTGCTGTTCTCCACGTAGACGGCCAGCGCCTTGACGCCGAGCTTCCAGCCCTCCAGGTAGATCTCGGCGACGTCGTCCACCGTGCTGGTGCTCGGCATGTTGACCGTCTTGGAGATGGCACCGCTCAGGAACGGCTGGGCCGCCGCCATCATCCGCACGTGGCCCATCGGCGCGATGGAGCGCTCGCCCATCGCGCAGTCGAACACCTCGTAGTGCTCCTGCCTGAGCCCGGGCGCGTCCACCACGTTGCCGTGCTCCGCGATGTGGGCGACGATCGCCTCGATCTGCTCCGGCTGGTAGCCGAGCCGCTTGAGCGCCTTGGGCACCGTGTTGTTGACGATCTGCATGGAGCCGCCGCCGACGAGCTTCTTGAACTTCACCAGCGCCAGGTCCGGCTCCACACCCGTGGTGTCGCAGTCCATCATCAGGCCGATGGTGCCCGTCGGGGCCAGCACGGAGGCCTGCGCGTTGCGGAAACCGTTCTTCTTGCCGAGCCGCAGCACGTCCTGCCAGGCCTCGGTGGCCGCGGCCCAGACCGGGCTGTCCAGGTCGTCCATGCGCTTGGCCGCCGCGTTGGCCTCCGCGTGCTGCCGCATGACCCGGTTGTGCGCGTCCGCGTTGCGCGCGTAGCCGTCGTAGGCCCCGACCACCGCGGCCAACTCGGCGGACCTGCGGTAGGAGGTCCCGGTCATCAGCGAGGTGATGGCGCCCGCCAGCGCCCGGCCGCCGTCCGAGTCGTAGGCGTGGCCCGTGGCCATGAGCAGGGCGCCGAGGTTGGCGTAGCCGATGCCCAGCTGCCGGAACGCCCTGGTCGTCTCGCCGATCTTCCGGGTCGGGAAGTCGGCGAAGCAGATGGAGATGTCCATCGCCGTGATGACCAGTTCCACGACCTTGACGAACCGCTCGGCGTCGAACGACTGGTTGCCCTGGTCGTCGTCGTTGAGGAACTTCATCAGGTTCAGCGAGGCCAGGTTGCACGAGGAGTTGTCCAGGTGCATGTACTCGCTGCACGGGTTGGAGGCGCTGATCCGCCCCGACTCCGGCGAGGTGTGCCAGTGGTTGATGGTGTCGTCGTACTGGATGCCCGGGTCGGCGCAGGCGTGGGCCGCCTCGGCCATCTTGCGGAAGAGCGCCTTGGCGTCCACCTCCTCGATGATCTCGCCGGTGGTCCGCGCCCGCAGCCCGAACTTCGAGCCCGACTCGACGGCGCGCATGAACTCGTCGTTCACCCGCACCGAGTTGTTGGCGTTCTGGTACTGGACGGACGTGATGTCGTCGCCGCCCAGGTCCATGTCGAAGCCCGCGTCCCGCAGGGCGCGGATCTTCTCCTCCTCCTTCACCTTGGTCTCGATGAAGGCCTCGATGTCCGGGTGGTCCACGTCGAGCACGACCATCTTGGCCGCGCGGCGAGTGGCGCCGCCCGACTTGATGGTGCCGGCCGACGCGTCCGCGCCACGCATGAAGGACACCGGCCCCGAGGCGTTGCCGCCCGAGGACAGCAGCTCCTTGGAGGACCGGATCCGCGAGAGGTTGAGCCCCGCGCCCGAGCCGCCCTTGAAGATCATCCCCTCTTCCTTGTACCAGTCGAGGATCGACTCCATGGAGTCGTCGACGGAGAGGATGAAGCAGGCGCTCACCTGCTGCGGCTGCTGGGTGCCGACGTTGAACCACACCGGCGAGTTGAAGCTGAAGATCTGGTGCAGCAGGGCGTACGCCAGCTCGTGCTCGAAGATCTCCGCGTCCGCCGGGGAGGCGAAGTACTCGTGCTCCTCACCGGCCGCGCGGTAGGTTTTGACCACGCGGTCGATCAACTGCTTGAGGCCGGTCTCCCGCTGCGGGGTGCCGACGGCGCCGCGGAAGTACTTGCTCGTGACGATGTTGACCGCGTTCACCGACCAGAAGTCGGGGAACTCGACGCCCCGCTGTTCGAAGTTGACCGAGCCGTCGCGCCAGTTCGTCATGACGACGTCACGACGCTCCCACACCACCTCGTCGTAGGGGTGGACCCCGGGAGTGGTGTGGATGCGCTCGATCCGCAGGCCCTTGGCGCCCTTGCCGCCCCTGGCGCGGGATCCTCGTGCCGGGCCGCTCGTCGTCTCTGTCATTCCGCCTCCCTGTACGGGCATGCGCCCTTGTGCCATCCGGTTCGCACCGGATCGCGCGTTCTGTTCTGATGGCCGGAGCGCGACCATGCGCCTCGGTCAAGCTCTCTGTGTGTGTCGTCCGCCCGGGACGGCGGCCGGCGTGGTGCCCCGCCTCGCCGCCTGAGGTGCCGGGCGCTAGCCGGCGGCCGCCGGTCGGCCCTCGGGGAGGGGGGCCGCGCCCGCGTCGGCGGGTGGTCGCTCGGGCGCGAAGCCCTGGCGCAACTCGGCGATGGCGGCCTCGAAGTCCTCGAGGGAGTCGAAGGCACGGTAGACCGAGGCGAAGCGAAGATAGGCGACCAGGTCGAGCTCGCGGAGCGGGCCGAGTATCGCCAGGCCCACGTCGTGGGTGGAGAGCTCGGCGCTGCCGGTGGCGCGCACGGCCTCCTCCACCCGCTGGCCGAGCTGCGCCAGCGCGTCCTCCGTGACGGGACGCCCCTGACACGCCTTGCGGACGCCGGCGATCACCTTGTCCCGGCTGAACGGCTCCGTCACGCCGCTGCGCTTGATCACCATCAGCGAGGCCGTCTCCACCGTGGTGAACCGCCGCGAGCAGCTCGGACACTGCCGACGCCGGCGGATCATGGTCCCGTCGTCCGCGGTGCGGCTGTCGACGACGCGGCTGTCGGGGTGCCTGCAGAAGGGGCAGTGCATCGCTCACTCCCTTCCTCACGGCGCTGACGACTCATGCGAGCCTCGATCACGGAGCGTGCTCACACGAACATGGCGGCACGACTCCACCACCCGGGCCGCGCCGTCGGCGCTCCCCGGGGGACACTGCCAAGCATAGGCGATTTCCCTCGCCAAGGATGACGCGAGACCACAATTTCTGGGATCGTTTTGACAGCAGACCACTAGATCTAGGGGTGGCGGGGGGTAGGCTGTCAACATCATCGCCGCGCGTGTCGCTGCGGGACGGCCGGGACCGAGTGCGGGCCGCGCGCGAGCGGCCGGCGAACGCATGGGAGGCTATCGCATGGCCCGGTAACCGTTCGCGGCCGACCCCGGCCGACGCGAGCTCTTTACACCCACCCTCTTGATCACGTCAGCTGATCAGCGATTTTTCACTCGAACGTGTGTTTGGCGCAACCTTTCGATAGCAACTACCGTTGTCTGACTAGGGAGTACCACCGAGAAGGGGCCGACATGACCACCGCAGCAGACGACGCCATCACCGCCGCTGAGCGCCGCCATGACCGCATCGCGGCGCCCGGGGCCCCCCGTTCGATGCCCGGCCGACCTCCCGGCATCCGAGCCGACAGCTCGGGGCTCACCGATCGCCAGCGCCGGGTCATCGAGGTCATCCGCGACTCGGTGCAGCGTCGCGGCTACCCACCGTCCATGCGGGAGATCGGCCAGGCGGTCGGCCTGTCGAGCACCTCCTCCGTCGCCCACCAGCTGATGGCCCTGGAGCGCAAGGGCTTCCTGCGGCGCGACCCGCATCGCCCGCGCGCCTACGAGGTGCGCGGCGCCGAGACCCCGGCCCCCCAGGTCACCGACACTGCGGGCAAGCCGGCGGCCTCCTATGTGCCGCTGGTCGGCCGGATCGCGGCCGGTGGCCCGATCCTGGCCGAGGAGTCCGTCGAGGACGTGTTCCCGCTCCCCCGGCAGCTGGTCGGGGACGGCGAGCTGTTCGTGCTCAAGGTCGTCGGGGACTCGATGATCGAGGCCGCCATCTGCGACGGCGACTGGGTCACGGTGCGCCGCCAGCCGGTCGCGGAGAACGGCGACATCGTCGCCGCGATGCTGGACGGCGAGGCCACCGTCAAGCGGTTCAAGCGCGAGGACGGCCAGGTCTGGCTCCTCCCGCACAACGCGGCCTACCAGCCGATCCCGGGGGACGACGCCACCATCCTGGGCAAGGTCGTCGCCGTGATGCGGCGGATCTGACCGCCTCCGCCGGTTCACCGCCCCCCGGGCCGCCCGGTGCCCGTTGTGACGCCGTGCCCTATGACGCGGTGGCGCCCTCGACCGCCGCGTCCCGCGCGGCCGCGTCGATCGCGGCGAGCGAGCGCCGCACCTGATTCCGGTCGGTGGTGTACCAGAAGTCCGGCATCGAGCTCCGCAGGAAGCCCCCGTAGCGCGCCTTGGCCAGCCTGGGGTCGAGCACCGCGACCACGCCTCGATCCCCGGTGGCCCGCACCAGCCGGCCGGCCCCCTGCGCCATCAGCAGCGCGGCATGGGTGGCGGCCACGGCCATGAAGCCGTTGCCGCCGGCCTCCTCCACCGCCTTCTGCCGGGCACTCACCAGCGGGTCGTCCGGCCGGGGGAAGGGGATCCGGTCCATCACCACGAGCTGGCAGCTCGGCCCCGGCACATCAACCCCCTGCCAGAGCGAGAGCGTGCCGAAGAGGCAGGTCCGCGCGTCCTCCGCGAAGGTACGGATCAGCTCGCCCAACGTCTCCTCGCCCTGCAGCAGGATCGGCACGTCGAGGCGCCCCCGCAGCTCCTCCGCCGCCGTCTGCGCGCCACGCATCGACGAGAAGAGCCCCAGCGTGCGCCCACCGGCCGCCTCCACGAGCTCGGCCAGCTCGTCGATCATGTCCGCTCGGCTGCTGTCCCGCCCGGGCGGCGACAGGTGCTGCGCGACATAGAGGATGCCCTGCTTCCGGTAGTCGAAGGGCGAGCCCACGTCGAGACCCTTCCACTCCGGGAACTCCTCGTCGTGCTGCCCCTCGGGCGCCAGGCCGAGCGAGGCGCCCACCCCGTTGAAGTCCCCGCCGAGCTTGAGCGTCGCCGAGGTGAGCACCACGGAGCGGTCCTCGAACAGCTTCTCCCGCAGCAGCCCGGAGACCGACAGCGGCGCCACCCGGAGCGACGCACCGTACCGGTCGTGCCGCTCGTACCAGACGACGTCGAACTCCGAGCCCTGCACGATGCGCTCGGACACCTCCTGGACCGTCTCGATCGAGGCCAGCGCCTGCTTGCGCACCGCGTCCTCGTCGGCCACGGAGGCGTCCCTGGTGTTCCCCAGGGCGGTGATCGCGGCGCGGGCCGCGTCGCGCAGGGCCGTCAGCGCGTAGCCCAGGTCCTCGGGGATCTCCTCGAGCCGGCCGGGCAGGGCCAGCTCCATCAGCCGCTCGAAGCCCTCGGCCGCCGTGGCCAGCCGGTCGGCCGTCTTCTCGTCGATCAGCTTGGCGGCCCGGCGCACCGCCCGCCCGACGCCGCCGGGCGTCAGCTCACCGGTCGCCACCCCGGTCACCCGCGACACCAGCTCGTGCGCCTCGTCCACGATCAGCACGTCGTGCCCGGGCAGCACCGGCGCGCCCTCGATGGCGTCGATCGCCAGCAGCGCGTGGTTGGTGACGATCACCTCGGCCAGCTTGGCCCGCTCCCGCGCCGCCTCCGCGAAGCACTCGGCGCCATAGGCACACCTGCTGGCGCCGAGGCACTCCCGGGAGGAGACCGACACCTGGGCCCAGGCCCGATCGGAGACGCCGGGGGCCAGGTCGTCCCTGTCCCCCGTCTCCGTCTCGTCCGACCAGTCCCGCAGCCGCAGCAGGTCCTTGCCGAGCCTGCTGGTGGGCCCGCCGGTCGACTCCGCCACCTCGAACTGGTTGAACAGGCCCTCCTCGTCGTCCTGCGGCACGCCCTCGTGGAGGCGGTGCAGGCAGAGGTAGTTGGACCGGCCCTTCAGGGTGGCGAACTCGGGTCGGCGGCGGAGCAGCGGATGCAGCGCCTCCACCGTGCGCGGCAGGTCACGCTCGATCAGCTGCCGCTGGAGCGCGAGGGTGGCGGTGGCCACCACCACCCGGTCCCCCGTGGCGATGGCCGGCACCAGATAGCCCAGCGACTTGCCCGTGCCGGTGCCGGCCTGGACCAGCAGGTGCGTGCCGTCCTGGAACGCCTCGGCGACCGCCTCCGTCATCGCGACCTGCCCGGACCGCTCGGCACCTCCCACGGCGGCGACGGCGGCGTGCAGCAGATCGGTGAGGGTGGGCTTCCCTGATGTGGCAGTCATAGGGCTGACACCCTACGCGGCTCCACTGACACTCTCGTCCCGCTCAGGGGCAGTGCAGCGGATTCGCGACAGTCCCGTGGACCACGGCGTGCGGGCGCTGCGGCCGGTCCCGGTAGCCGTCCAGGTGCAGCCGGTTGCGGTTGAGGCACAGCCGCTCGATGCGCGGGCTGAGCAGGTCGAACGCCTCGAACCGGTGCTTGAGCTCCGGGAAGCGGTGCTGGTAGTGGAGGATCTCCGCCCGGACGAGTGACCAGAAGTCGCCCTCCTGGACGCCGAGTTCCCGCTCGCACAGCGGGGCCAGGTAACGGAAGACCCCGACGAAGAGGCCGGAGTGGATGAACTGCGGGAGAAACGCGGGCGGCTCGGTGAGCAGCACCTCGCGCACCTGCCGCGGGATCGCGTCGAACTCGGGCAGCGGCTCGGCGCTCAGGTTGACGTCGTCCACGAAGTCCTTGACCGCGAGCCTGACCGGGATGTCCCGCTCGTCGAAGACCACCAACGCGTTCTCACCGTGCGGCGAGAAGACCGTGCCGTAGCGGTAGAGGAAGTGCAGCAGCGGCGGCAGCAGCGCCGCGAACAGGCTCCGCAGCCAGCTGCGGGCCGAGAGCCCCGAGCGCTCGACCAGCTCGGCGGTCAGGGACCGGCCGGTGGCGTCGGTCCAGAGCAGGGCGGCGAGAGTGCGGGCCCGCTCCCCGGCGCCCAGGTCGGGCCCGATCGGCTCCCGCCAGATACAGCCGAGCAACTCCCGGTACTGGTAGGGGACGGTGGGGAGCCGGTCGTAGAGGGGGTGCTCGACGGTGACGGAGGCGATCTCACCGAGCAGCACGGGCCTGGTCTCCTCGGCCAGGAACGGATCGCCGTCGCGCACCGCGTGCACCCAGCCGGTGACGGCGGGGGCGGCCAGCGTGCGCTCGGTCGGCAACCCGCGCCACACCAGGGTGTTGAGGATGGAGAGCGGCAGCTTGACGGTACGGCCGTGCGGGCGGCTGGCGTTGAGGAAGGTGCGGACGGACTGCTGGGGCAGCCGTAGGTCGCCGTCGGTGGGCAGGGGTATCAGCGCGCGGGAGGCGAGCTGCGGGGCGAAGAGAGTCGCGATCGTCTCGTCCCACTGCCAGGGGTGGACGGGCAGCCACAGGTAGTCGGCGGGGTCGCGTCCCTGTTCTGCGACGGTGCGGGCGAACGCCTCGCGGGTGGCGCCGGTCAGCTCGTCGGCGTACAGCGCCTCGGGCCTGGCCAGCGCGGATATGCCCCGGTAGTGGGCGAACTCGCGGTGTGCCGCGAGCCAGGGCAGTGGGCGGGGGGTGCGGGACTCGGGGGCCCAGCGGGCGGCGTCGGTGGCGGAGAAGCCGAGGCGGCCCTTGTTCGCCACCAGCCACGGGTGGCCGGTCTGGCGCCCCTCGAGCGCGGCGTGGTCCAGGTCGGCGAGCTCCGCGGCGCTGATCGGGTCGGCCGCCAGGGCCACGTCGGCGCTGAGGGTCGCGGTGAGCTCGCGGATCAGATGGCCCGTGGTGTCGCCGGAGAGCCCGAGCAGCGTGTCGTGGGCTCGCGCCACGAACTCCAGCGGGTCGGCGCCGGGTGGCAGGCTCGCCGGATCCACGCTCCAGTGGCCGTAGGCGCCGCGCCTGGCCCGGAAGCGGTAGCCGAGGTCGGCGGCGACGCGCAGGTGGTAGGCGTCGGCCGGCGGGCCGTCCGGGCGAGGGGTGACGATGCCCTCGTAGGCGAACTCGCCGATCATCTTGGCCAGCAGTCCGCGGGCTGCCAGCTCCCAGACGGTCTGGCCGGCGCTGGCCGGCCTGGCGGGAAACGGGGACACGGGCTCTCCTCCTCGGTCGCGGGGGCGGGGGTCGGGCCGGCCACCGGGCGCTCAGCGCTCCCTGAGCATCAAGGCGGCACGTTTCTCCGGGAGCAGGACCTCGCCGACCCGCCGGAAGCCGGCGGCGCGGAAGGCCGCGATCGAGGCCGCGTTGCGCACGTCGGGCTCGGCGACCACGCGCCCGCAGCACGGCCGGTGGCGCAGCACGAGGTCGGCGACGGCGCGCAGCAGGGCGGCGCCGACGCCGCGGCCGCGGTCCTCGGGACGGCCGATCAGCAGGTGCAGACCGGTGTCGTGCGGGCGGGACGGGTAGTGGTGGGCGAGCGGATCGAGATCGGCCCGGTAGATCTCCCAGTAGCTCATCGGCCGCCCGTCGAGCACGCCGACGCAGGGCACGCTCCGGCCGCCGCCCCGCGTGAGCTGGCCCCGGACGTGCGCCGCGATGCGCTCGGGCGGCCCGGCGAGCGACCAGAAGGCGTCGACCACCGGATCGTTCATCCAGGAGGTGAGGAGTCCGAGGTCACGGGCCGGGACCACGGGCACGAGCCGCAGCTCCCCGGCCGGCGTGTCGGTCGGCCCCCAGTCGGCGATCCGGCCGACCGGGTGGAGCGGTTCGGCACACTCTCCCTCGGCGTCCTGATCTCCTCCGGCCTCGGCGGTGGCGGCGCCCCCGGCCTGGGGCTGGGCGTCGGACATGGCGGCTCCTTCAGGCGGTGGCCAGCGGGTTGGGGACCGTCACGTAGACGGACTGGCCGTCCACCGGGCCGACGAGCTCGTCGAGACCGTGCAGGCGGGTGAGCATGTTGGCCTTGCAGCGCAGGGTCGCCGACTCCAGCAGGTGGGCCACCAGCGAGGACACGGGATCGCCCCCCGCACCACGGGCCTCCTCGGTCAGGAAGCGGCGGAACGCGGCCAGCAGGAGGCCCTCGTCGGCGAGCCGTTGCGCGCCGAAGGCGCCGATGAGGCCGAGCACGTTGTTGATGCCGAGGTAGTAGGCGAACCGCTCGTCCGCCACCTCGTCGGCCACGAAGGTGTCGGAACTGGCGCCGATCCCGGGCAGCCGGCGCTCCAGGACCTCGCGGTGCGACGCGCGGAAGTAGTACCCCTGGTTGTCCCGGTAGCGACCGCCGGCCGGCCAGCCCTCGGCGTCGAGCAGGACCAGCGTGTTCTGCTGGTGGGCCTCGAGCGCCACGCCCGCCCGGGCGTCGAGCCAGAGCAGCGGCCGGACCACCGCGCGCAGATAGCGGAGCAGCCACTCGGCGGCCACGGCCGGCGTGCCGCGCCCGGTGCGGTCGGCGATGGCGCACACCACGTCGGCCAGGCGGGAGCGCAGCTCGGCCTCGGGGCGGCCGGGCCAGGGCCGGGGACCGGTGAGCGCTGCCAGGCACAGGGCGTCGTCCCGTGGCCCGAACGGGTTGTGCCGCAGGACGGTGTCGAGCCCTGGCACGGGCCGGCCCTGCACGTCGTCCACGGCGAGCCAGGCCGGGTCCCGCACGATGTCGAACCCCGGCCCTGTGGGGAAGGCGGCGCGCCACTGCGCGCCGAGCCCGCTGGAGAGCAGCCGGTGCACCTCGACGCCCCGGTGCAGCTCCTTGCGCAGGTTCTCCCGGCGGGAGTTGGTGATACGGAGGGCGAGCGAGAGCTTGAGCATGGCGGGCGCGCCCGGCCGGTGCACGGTGCGGACCGAGGATGTGGGGTACCACGGTTCGCCGTGCTCGCCGAGGTCGTGCAGCAGCCCGGCGCCCAACAGCGCGGCCACGGACGGGCGGTGGACCACGTCGCGGGCCTGCCAGGGGTGCAGCGGCAGCGGAACCGTGCCGGGCGGGAGGGCGAGCCCGGGGCCGGCGAGACGGGCGGCGAGCACCTCGGCCGGCACCGTCTCGCCGCGCTCCGTCCACGCGGAGTCGGCGGCGAGCACCGAGCGGTCGACGGCCATCCAGTGCAGCGGGAACGAGCCGCGCAACTCGGGTGACGAGCGCCGGGACTCGTGGCCCGCCAGGCCCTCGCGGCTCTTGGGGGTGGGGTGCAGCGGGTGGCCGAGGAGGAGGGACTGCTCGGCGTCGAGGAAGGCGTGGCCGTGCGCGGAAGGCCCCGGGGCGCGGCGCCGCTCGGCCAGGAAGCCGGCGGTCCGCCGCACCGAGTCGGCGACCCGGCCCACCATCGCGGTGGCTTCGGCGCCGCCCCGGCCGGCGCCGCCCCGGTGCGCCGCCTCCCGGCCGAGCAGGGCGGCCAACGTGACCGCGTCCACGGGAGCGGCGGCCGGAGGCGCGCCCTCGATGCGCACGGCGCCGAAACGGTGCCAGCCGGTTGCCGACCAGTACCGGAGGCCGACGCGGAGCACGACGCCCGAGGCGGCGAGCGGGACGAGCAGGGTGCGCCCGGTCGGCCTCGCCGCGCCGGTCTCCCTGATCCAGCAGCGCAACAGGCTCTCCACGGTGGCCGCGTCGGCCGCCGCCTCGGCGAGCGGATGCTCCAGCGGATCGGCGGCGTCCGCCGCCGGCGCCCCCTCCTGCTCGGCCGGCTGGGACCGCTCGCCCCTCGGCTGCCGCGGGATGGCCGGCTCCATGAGCCGGGCCGACCGGCGACGGACGGGCTGGCGCTCGCGGCCCGGGCTGCGGTCGGGACGAGGGCGTCCGTTCATCTCTCACCTGTCTGTGCTGGTGCTTCGCTGCTCCATCCGTAGTAACGATCGCGTGCGGGCGGGAACACGGCCTGTGGCAAGATCCTTTGGCGATCCGCGAAGCACGCGCCGTGGGCCGCCCCTTCGCGCCCCGGTGGAACCGGGGACCCGGCTGCCGCCGTCCAGTTGGTCACCGGCATAGTGGGGGTCCGCCCTCCGCGCCGGCGGTGTGCCGGGCAGATGCTCCGAGCACCACCGAGCAATACCAGTGAGACCACCCAGGGGGAGTTCACCCATGTCATCGATACGCAGGCGATCTTCACGTCGCCGCGCCGCGCTCGCAGCCACGGCGATGGCCGCCTGTCTCGCGCTCACCGCCACCGCCTGCAACGGCGACGACGAGTCGAGTGAGGATGCCCAGGCGCCGACCGACAGTTCCTCGGAAGGCACCGAGGGAGGCCGTGAACTCCAGGACATCATCGACAACCTGCCGTTCGACTTCGACGTCGACGCCTGGCTCGACGGTGGCTGGGAGAACTGGGACCAGGACACCTGGCTCCGCGAGGTCGGCGACTTCGTCAACCCGATCATCGAGGGCCTGTGGGACCCGGACCGCATGGGTCAGGCCGAGGACCCCGACCAGTCGATCGACGACGACCAGATCCAGGAGGACCCGAACGCGCCTGAGGCCGACGACCCGATGGCGGACCGGGGCATCACCGACCCCGAGCCGCTGCCCGTCGAGGCCGTCCCGGTGCAGACCCCGTACACGGAGAACGGCGCGCCGATCGGCAAGGTGTTCTTCGACAGCCCGGAGGGACCGATGGTCTGCTCCGGCACCGTGGTCAGCGACCCGAACAACCCGGGCCGTTCCAACCTGGTGGCCACCGCGGGCCACTGCGTGCACGCGGGCGTCGGCGGCGGCTGGTACCGCAACATCAGCTTCGTGCCGGCGTACAACAACAACGGTCTGAGCGCGGCCGAGGCCAACGACCCGGCCAACGCCGAGGAGGTCGCGCCCTACGGCGTCTTCTGGGCCAACTACGTGTCGACCACCCAGTACTGGATCGACAACGGCACCACCACGGGCGGCGACGGCGCCCACGGCGACTTCGCGGTGCTGTCCGTGGAGCCGGAGGACGGCAGCGGGCTCTCGCTCGAGGAGACGGTCGGCGCGTCCGTCCCCGTCAACTTCGACGCCCCGGCGGTCTCCGGTCTCGGCACCGTCTCGCTCTACGGCTTCCCGGCGGCCGAGCCCTACGACGGCGCCCTGATGTACAACTGCAACGGCGACCCGGGCCGGCTGTCCATCGACGCCACCATGCCGGTGCTCTACTGGGTCGGCTGCACCATGACCGGCGGTTCGTCCGGCGGCCCCTGGCTGCGGACGGGCGACGACGGCAACGCCGAGCTGATCTCGGTCAACTCCATCGGCCCGTTCGAGAGCACCTGGCTCGCGGGACCGCGGCTGGACGTGGAGGCGCGTGACGTCCTCGAGTACGTGAGCCAGCAGGCCGGCTGATCCGGCACCCAGCGACGACGAGGGGCCGGTGTCCGCGAGCGGACACCGGCCCCTTCCGTGTGTTGGTCAGCTGGCGGCGGCGACGGCGCTCGGGCTCCGCTCGGTGCGGCTGCCGGGCACCGGCTCCGACGGGTCGTTGCCGAGCCGGACAACGCGGTTGGCGCCGTCCACGTGGACGACCGTGGGCCGCAGCTCACGGGCCTCGGCGTCGTCCACCTGCGCGTAACTGATGAGGATGACGAGGTCGCCCGGCTTGACGAGGTGGGCCGCCGCGCCGTTGATGCCGATGACGCCGCTGCCCCTGGCGCCCTCGATCACATAGGTCTCGAGACGGTTTCCGTTGTCGATGTCGACGATGTGGACCAGCTCGCCGGGCAACAGGTCGGCCGCGTCCATCAGATCGGCGTCGACGGTGACCGACCCGACGTAGTGCAGGTCCGCCTCGGTGACGGTGGCACGGTGGATCTTCGACTTGAACATGGTGCGCAACACGATGCACGTTCTCCCTGGTCAGAGGGGTCGCGCTCCCGGGAGGGATACGCGCCGCCACCAGCATACGCGGGCGGCCGCGCGTCCCTCCCGGTCCGGTCAGCCCCTGGCCGCCGGCACGTACGGCGCGAGCAGCGCCGCGAGCTCCTCGTGGACCTGGGCCTTGAGCAGCGTGCCGTCGCCGGTGTGCTCCTCGGCGAGCACCTCGCCCTCCGCGTGCACCCGGGAGACCAACGCGCCCTCGGTGTAGGGCACCAGCGCCTCGAGCTCGACGGCCGGTCGCGGCAGCTCGGCGTCGATGGTGGCCAGCAGTTCGGCCATGCCCTGGCCGGTCTGCGCCGACACGGCGATCGCCCGCCGCTCGGCGCGCAGCAGCCGCTGCAGGACCAACTCGTCAGCCACGTCCGCCTTGTTGACGACCACGATCTCCGGGATGTCGCGCGCCCCGACCTCGCCGATCACCTCGCGCACGGCGGCCAACTGCTCCTCGGGGACGGGGTGCGAGCCGTCCACCACGTGCAGGATCAGGTCGGCCTCGCCGACCTCCTCCATGGTGGAGCGGAACGCCTCGACCAGGTCGTGCGGGAGGTGGCGCACGAAGCCGACGGTGTCGGCCAGCGTGTACGCCCGCCCGCTCGGGGTCTCGGCGCGGCGCACCGTCGGGTCGAGGGTGGCGAACAGCGCGTTCTCCACCAGGACGCCGGCGCCCGTGAGCCGGTTGAGCAGCGAGGACTTGCCGGCGTTGGTGTAACCGGCGATGGCGACCGAGGGCACCTTGTTGCGGCGGCGCTCCTGGCGCTTGACCTCGCGGCCGGTCTTCATCTCCGCGATCTCCCGGCGCATCTTCGCCATCTTCTCGCGGATCCGCCGCCGGTCGGTCTCGATCTTGGTCTCACCAGGACCGCGGGTGGCCATGCCGCCGCCACCGCTGGAACCGCCGCCGCCCATCTGCCGGGAGAGCGACTGGCCCCAGCCGCGCAGCCTCGGCAGCATGTACTGCATCTGGGCCAGCGACACCTGGGCCTTGCCTTCACGGGACTTGGCGTGCTGGGCGAAGATGTCCAGGATCAGGGCGGTGCGGTCGACCACCTTGACCTTGACCACGTCCTCCAGGTGGATCAGCTGGCCTGGGCTCAGCTCACCGTCGCACACCACGGTGTCGGCGCCGGTCTCGAGCACCAGGTCGCGCAGCTCCTGGGCCTTGCCCGAGCCGATGTAGGTGGCCGGATCCGGCTTGTCACGGCGCTGGATCACGCCGTCGAGCACGAGCGCGCCCGCGGTCTCCGCGAGGGCGGCCAGCTCGGCCAGCGAGTTCTCCGCGTCCCTGGCCGTACCCGAGGTCCAGACGCCGACCAGCACGACGCGCTCCAGGCGCAGCTGCCGGTACTCGACCTCGGTGACGTCCTCGAGCTCGGTGGAGAGGCCGACGATCCGGCGGAGCGCGGCGCGGTCTTCGCGGTCGAACTGCTCACCGTCCCGCTCCTCGTCGATACCGCTCCAGGCGACGTCCTCGTCCATCAGGGCGTCGGCCCGGCGGCCGGCGGTGCGGCGCTGGTGGTCCTGAGGGTCATGAGGAAGAGAGGAGAAGGTCAATTCGATCCTTAGAGTCGACTGCGATGACTGTCCGGGGAACGCCCGGGCGAACCGGAGAATTCCCGCCGCCCGCACCATGGTGGCACGCTGGCACCGCCCCGTCATCCGGGTTTGGCGGTGGTGTCGGACGTCGTCGGCTCCGCGTCAGGACCCGGTGCGCACGGCGCGACTCACGTCGTAGACGCCGGGGACCCGCCGCATCGCCCGCATCAGACCCGGTAGCCGTGAGGCGTCGGGAAGTCGCAGCGTGTAGGTGTGCCGCACGCGCTGCTCGCGCGGCGGCTCGACCTCGGCGTGCACCACGGCGGCGCCCTGGGCCGCGATGGCCTCGGTGAGGTCGGCGAGGAGTTCGGCGCGGCCCAGCGCCTCGGCGCGCAGCGTGACGCGGCCCTCCACGGCCCCCGAGCGCCAGCCGACGGCCAGCGGCTGTCGCCCGGCGCCGACCATGCGGACCGCGGAGGGACAGCTCTCCCGGTGCACGGTGACGGCGCCACCACGCACCGTGAATCCGAGGGCGCGGTCCGGCGGCACCGGGGTGCAGCAGCGGGCGAGCCTGACCGGCGCGCCGGGCGCGTCGGTCACCACGGCGCCCTGGGCCTCGGCCGCGGTCTCGGGTCCCGCGCCGGGCTCGGCGGCGGGGGCCGGCACCCGGGCGCGTGGCCCGGCGGCCGGGGCGGAGCGCTCCGGCTCGCCCTCCGTCTCCGGGGTCCGCGCGTCGAGCCAGCGGCGGATCGCGATCCTGGCGGCCGGGGTGACGGCGTAGTCAAGCCACTCGGGGGACGGTCCCGAGCCGCCGTCAGGGGCGAGCAGCAGGCTCACCGTGTCCCCGTCGCGCAGCACGGTGCGCAGGCTGGCGAGCCGGCTGTTGACCCGGGCGCCGAGGCAGGCGTGCGCGGCCTTGCCGTGCCGGGCGTACGCGGCGTCCACACAGGTCGCGCCGGCCGGCAGCTGGAGCGGGCCCTCGTCGGCCCGCTCGGCGAACACGGTGATCTCGCGGTCGCTGGCGAGCTCGTCGCGCAGCGAGCTCCAGAAGGTGTCGGGGTCCGGCTCCTGCCGCTGCCATTCGAGCAGCCGGGAGAGCCAGCCGGGTCGGGTCGGGTCGGCGCGCTCGCTGTCGTCCCCCGCGGCCTCGCCGTCGGCCGACCGGTGCGGGTCGCCCAGGGCGACGACGCCGGTCTCGGCGACGCTGTGCATCCGGTGGGTGCGCACCAGCACCTCGGCGAGCCGGCCCCCGTCGTCGAGGAAGGCGGTGTGCAGCGACTGGTAGAGGTTGAACTTGGGCGCCGCGATGAAGTCCTTGAACTCCGAGACGACGGGGGTGAAGCAGGTGTGCAGCTCGCCGAGGACCGCGTAGCAGTCGGCGTCCTCGGCGACCAGGATCAGCAGCCGGCCGTAGTCGCAGGGGCCGAGTTCGCCGCGTTTGCGGCGGGCCCGGTGCACGGAGAGCACGTGCCGCGGCCTGATGTGGACCTCGGCGGTGACGCCGGCCTCGCGCAGCACCTCGCGCACGGACTCGGCGACGGCGGCGAGCGGGTCGGGGCGCTGGGCGTGCTCCCGGATCAACGCCCTGGCCTGCGCGTGCTCCTCCGGGTGCAGGACGGCGAAGACCAGGTCCTCCAGCTCGGTCTTGAGGGTCTGCACACCGAGGCGCTCGGCCAGCGGGATCAGCACGTCGCGGGTGACCCGCGCGATGCGCGCCTGCTTCTCCGGGCGCATCACGCCCAGGGTGCGCATGTTGTGCAGCCGGTCGGCGAGCTTGATGGACATGACCCGGACGTCGCTGCCGGTGGCGACCAGCATCTTGCGGAAGGTCTCGGGCTCGGCTGCCGCGCCGTAGTCCACCTTCTCCAGCTTGGTGACCCCGTCCACGAGGTGGCGGACCTCGTCGCCGAAGGCGGCGCCCACCTGGTCGAGCGTCACCTCGGTGTCCTCGACGGTGTCGTGGAGCAGTGAGGCGGTCAACGTGGTGGTCTCGGCGCCGAGTTCGGCGAGGATCAGGGTCACGGCCAGCGGGTGGGTGATGTACGGCTCGCCGCTCTTGCGGGTCTGGCCGCGGTGCGCGGACTCGGCCAGCAGGTAGGCGCGGCGCAGCGTGTCCAGGTCGGCGCCCGGGTGGTGGCGGCGGTGGACCTGGGCGACGTGCTCGATGGCGTCGGGCAACCGGTTGTTGACGGCCGTTCCGAAGAGAGCAGCGCGGCCGAGCTGACGCAGCCTCAGCACGTCCCGGCGGTGTCCCCGCCGGCCCCTCGGTGCTGTCGCCTCTGCGCTCATGGGGTGGCACCTCCCGCGGTCTCCGGACCGGACCGCGGCTCATCCCAGTGATCCCCGTGACCTGTGATCCCGCAGCGGCGCCGGTGCTTGATGCTACCGAGCCCAGCACGCCGCTCCGACCACCGGGCGCCCCTAACGTGGTGGATCACCCAGGCGAGTGACGTATGTCCGGGGAAAGGTGGCCGAAAGCGATGGCTCGTCAGGCCAGGAACCATCCGGCGCACGACGGGCGCACATCAGCGCACGTGGGGGCGGGCGTGGAGCGGGCGGGTCAGCCGAGCAGGGCCGGTTCGAGGGTGCCCTCGGCCACCAGGACGGCGGGGCCGGTGAGGGTGATGGTGCCGTTGGGGAACTCGGTGACAACGAGTCGGCCACCGGGCACGTCCACGGTGTAGACCGCCGCCTCGCCGTCCCTGGCGGGGTCGAGACCGTCGCGGCGGGCGGCGGCGACCGCCACGGCGCAGGCGCCGGTGCCGCAGGAGCGGGTCTCGCCCGAGCCGCGTTCGTGCACCCGGAGGGCCACGTGGCGTGGGCCGCGGTCCACGACGAACTCGACGTTGACGCCGGCGGGAAAGGCGGTGGCCGGCGCGACGGCCGGCGGGTCGAACAGCCGCCCGGCGTCGCCCAGGTCGCCGACGAAAGCCACGGCGTGCGGGTTGCCCATGTCGACCTGGAGCGCCGGCCAGCTGCGCTCCCCCACGGCGACGGTGGCGGCCGGCTCCGGTCCGGCGGGCAGCCGCGCGGCCCCCATGTCGACGACGACGTCTCCGCCCTCCGCGAAGCGGACGCGGCGCACGCCGGCCCGGGTGGCGACGGGCAGCCACTCCCCCGCCCCGCCGGCGGCGGTGCCGTCCTTGACGAGGCCGGCGTGGCGCAGGTAGTGCGCGAAGACCCGGACGCCGTTGCCGCACATCTCGGCCACGCTGCCGTCCGCGTTGCGGTAGTCCATGAACCACTCGGCCTCGCCCGCCAGGGCGCGGGCGGCCGGCTCCGCGGCGGAGCGCACCACGCGCAGCACACCGTCCCCGCCCACGCCGGCGCGCCGGTCGCAGATCCGGGCGACGGTGGCGGGCGTGAGGTCGAGCCGACCCTCGGGGTCGGGGATGATGACGAAGTCGTTCTCCGTGCCGTGGCCCTTGAGGAACGGCACGGGCTGCGTGGTGGTGCTCACCCGTCCGATCGTAGTCGGGGTCAGCGCAGGCCGGCGACGCGCCAGACGGCGAGCAGGGCGAAGAGGGCGAGGCCGAGGCCGTAGAGCGCG
Source organism: Streptomyces sp. NPDC127098 (assembly GCF_042722465.1). Taxonomy (NCBI): domain Bacteria; kingdom Bacillati; phylum Actinomycetota; class Actinomycetes; order Kitasatosporales; family Streptomycetaceae; genus Streptomyces; species Streptomyces sp. NPDC127098. Next base: position 39,768 of record NZ_JBHXFJ010000035.1, on the reverse strand, counting down.
AGGACCCGCCAGTCAGGGCGGCGCCCCGAGCCGCGCGGCGGCAGCCCGGGCCAGGTGAAGCCGGCCCGGCCGGCGGCCATCATGCCCCAGCCGGCGGCGCTGCAGCCGATCAACAGGCCCAGCATGGCCACCACGGCACCCGCGCCGTCGAAGGCGAAGGCCAGCGGGAACGCGAACATCAGGGCGCCGAGCAGGCTCAGCACCACGATGGGGGCGAAGAGGACGAGCTTCAGCCGCCGCGGCGGACGCAGCTCCTCGTAGGACTCGCCGCCGGCCGCGGGGTCGGGCAGCGCCGTGGTCTCCGCGTAGTCGTCTCCGGCGACAGGACCCGCGTCGATGTCGAGCTCGGCCTCGGCACCGGGGTCGAGGCGGGACGGGGGCGCGGGAACGTCCTCCGCCGTGCCGTTGCTTTCGCGAGGGCTGGCCTCCATCGCCACGCGCCCTCCCTACCTGGTTCCAACGGTTCACGGCCATTGCGACATTGCTCGATGATGGCACGCGTGATGGCCGCTCCCGCCCGCTTGGAGCGTCCCGATGCCATCACGTGATCAGGATGTGACCGTCCGTTCGAGCAGTTTCCACGCCCGTTCCACGAGTCCCTCGCGCCCCTCCCGCGACCCGTCGAGCCAGTGCACTCGGGCGTCGCGGCGGAACCAGCTCTCCTGCCTGCGGGCGAACCGCCGGGTGGCGCGAACCGTCTCCTCCCGCGCCTCGTCCTCGCCGCACTCGCCGGCCAGAGCGGCGAGCACCTGGTGGTAGCCGAGGGCACGCGAGGCGGTGCGCCCTGAGCGCAACCCGACCCGCTCCAGGGCGCGCACCTCGTCGACGAGCCCGGCACGCCACATCCGGTCCACCCGGTCGGCGATCCTGGCGTCGAGTTCGGGGCGGTCCACGGCGACGCCCAGCTGCAGCGTCGGATAGACGGTGGGGTCGACGCCCGGGCCCGGCAGCTGGGCGGTGAAGGGGCGGCCCGTGATCTCGATGACCTCCAGGGCGCGGACGATCCGGCGGCCGTTGCTCGGCAGGATGGCCTCGGCGGCCCTGGGGTCGGCGGCGGCCAGCCGGGCGTGCAGGGCGCCGCTGCCGACGGTGGCGAGCTCCTCCTCGAGCCGGGCGCGGACGGCGGGCTCGGTGCCGGGGAACTCCAGGGCGTCGACAGCGCCGCGCACATAGAGGCCGGAGCCGCCGACCAGCACGGGCGTGCGGCCGGCCGCGAGCAGCCGGTCGATGGTGGCCCGGGCCAGCCGCTGGTACTCGGCGACGCTCGCGGTCACGGTGACGTCCCAGACGTCGAGCAGGTGGTGCGGCACGCCCCGGCGCTCCTCCTCGGTGAGCTTGGCGGTGCCGATGTCCATGCCGCGGTACAGCTGCATCGAGTCGGCGTTGACCACCTCGCCGCCGAGGCGCTCGGCCAGCGCGACGCCGAGGTCGGACTTGCCGGCCGCGGTCGCCCCGACGACGGCGATGACCTGCGGGGCTGAGGCTGGGGTGTTCACCCGGGCAGTCTCGCAGACCGGCCGGCCGGTCCTCGAACGAGCGACGTGACGCGGGGGCTTTGGGGTCGTTTGGGGTTCCGAGGGCGAACCGCCGGCCTTCCGGCCGATCATCGCCCGTGAGTCGTCAGGTCAGGAGAGGTCCATGGGTGTGTTCAGCTGGTTGCGTCGCCGTGCCGCCGAGGAGGAGCCGCCCGCCGGCGGGGGACCGGAGTCGGCGGAGGACGCCGGCGCCGCGGCGGAGTCGGTCGGCATTCCCAAGCAGACGGCGGCGGCCGAGGCGGCGGACAACGAGACCAGGGGGACCAAGGAGGCCAGCGAGGCCGGGGAGGGCGCCCGAGCGTAGCGGCGCGCTTCCCCCCGGGCTCGGGGCGTCAGGTCCAGGAGGCGACGAAGTAGCCGACCCCGTAGGGCGCGTCGTCGTAGAGCAGCCGGCCGGCGAGGCCGGCGCCCTCCGCCGCGGCGGCGAGCAGCTGCCAGCCGGATCGGCCGGCAGCCCCGAGCTCGGCCGCCAGCGCGGGGTCGATGCGGCGCAGGGCGGCCAGGTCGGCCGCGCCGAGGGCGCGCGCGGCGGCCGCGTCGAAGTCCGCCGCGCGCTCGTCGAAGTAGCCGGGCGCCTTGGGCGAGCGGCAGGTGCTGCCGTCGCCCATGACCAACAGCGCGAGGCGCTCCTCGCCGCCGGCGAGCTCACGGCCGGCGGCCGCGCACCGCTCGGGTTCCAACTCCTCGCCCACGGCCAGCGCCGCCACGGGGGCCGAACGCCAGCCGACACGCTGAAGCAGCCACGACCCCACGGTCAGTGAGGGCGGCAGCTCGGGCTCCCCCGAGTCGCCCGCGGCCCCGGGGCCCGGGGCACCGAGCACGGTCTCGACGCCGACCCCGAAGCCGCGCAGCGTGCCCCGGGCGCCGGCCGCCAGGCGTGCGAGGCCGTCGCCGGCCGCGGGGCCCGCGACCACGAGGCGCTCGGGCCGGGCCGCGGAGAGCACCGCCAGCGCGTCGTAACACGCGGCGCGAGCCGCGTCGAGTTCGTGGGCGGCACCCCCGGCGACCTCGGGGACCAGCAGCGGTGGGCAGGGACAGACGGCGGCGGCGACGAGCATGTCGCGAGCCTAACCCCGGGTAGCGGCGGGCCGGTCAGGACACCGCGCAGCCACCGGCCGGTTCCGGCAGCGGGGCGGGGACGCCGACGCCCGGCAGGCCGAGCATCACGCCCGCCGGCTTGGCGTCACCGGTCGGGGCCGCGGTGCGCCGCTCCCAGGCGTCCCCCGAGCGGGTGCGGCGGACGGCCCTGACCTCGCCCTCGGCCAACAGGTGGTGCGGGGCGGCGTAGGTGATCTCGACGGTGGCCATGTCGCCCGGCCTGACCGGCTCGGCGGGGCGGGTGAAATGGACCAGGCGGTTGTCGGGGGCCCGCCCCGAGAGCCGGTGGGTGGCGTCGTCCTTGCGGCCCTCGCCCTCGGCGACCAGCACCTCCACGGTGCGGCCGACCTGCTTCTTGTTCTCCGCCCAGGAGATCTCCTCCTGGAGGGCGACGAGACGCTCGTACCGCGCCTGGACGACCTCCTTGGGGATCTGCCCCGCCATCTCGGCCGCCGGGGTGCCGGGCCGCTTGGAGTACTGGAAGGTGAAGGCCTGGGCGAAGCGGGCCTCGCGCACCACGTGCAGGGTCTCCTCGAAGTCCTCCTCGGTCTCGCCGGGGAAGCCCACGATGATGTCGGTGGTGATGGCCGCGTCCGGGATGGCCGACCTGACCTTCTCGATGATGGACAGGTACCGCTCCTGGCGGTAGGAGCGGCGCATGGCGCGCAGCACCCGGGAGGAGCCGGACTGCAGGGGCATGTGCAGCTGCGGCATCACGTTGGGCGTCTCGGCCATGGCCTCGATGACGTCCTCGGTGAAGTCACGCGGATGCGGGGAGGTGAACCGGACCCGCTCCAGGCCCTCGACGCCGCCGCAGGCGCGCAGCAGCTTGGAGAACGCCTGCCGGTCGCCGATGTCCGAGCCGTAGGCGTTGACGTTCTGGCCGAGCAGGGTGATCTCGCTGACGCCCTCGGCGACCAGCGTCTCGATCTCGGCGAGGATGTCGCCCGGCCTGCGGTCCTTCTCCTTGCCACGCAGCGCGGGCACGATGCAGAAGGTGCAGGTGTTGTTGCAGCCGACGGAGATGGCGACCCAGGCGGCATAGGCGCTCTCGCGGCGGGTCGGCAGGGTGGAGGGGAAGGCCTCGAGCGACTCGGCGATCTCGACCTGGGCCTCGCGCTGGATCCTGGCGCGCTCGAGCAGCACGGGCAGGCTGCCCACGTTGTGCGTGCCGAAGACGACGTCGACCCAGGGGGCGCGGCGCACGATGGTGTCCCGGTCCTTCTGGGCGAGGCAGCCGCCGACAGCGATCTGCATCCCGGGGCGGGCGCTCTTCTTCGGCGCGAGCTGGCCCAGGTTGCCGTAGAGCCGGTTGTCCGCGTTCTCCCGGACGGCGCACGTGTTGAACACCACGATGTCGGCCGCGTCGGCGCCCGGCTCGGCGGCGACGTAGCCGGCGGCCTCGAGCAGCCCGGCCATTCGCTCCGAGTCGTGGACATTCATCTGGCAGCCAAACGTCCTGACTTGGTATGTGCGCGCGACTTCCGGCATGCGAGAACTCAATCCAAATCGATCCGGGACCAGCTAGAGGCAGTCCCCAAGTCTACGTTCCGCTGGTAGCTTGCTCGGGTGGCTCCCAGCGCGCAGGACCGCCGCCTGCTCTCCATGCGTACGCTGCGCCGCCGGCCGGTGCCCGTGCTGCTCGGTGTGGCGGTCGCGCTCGTCGTGCTGGCCGGCCTGTTGTGGCGGCCGCTCTTCGGCTCCGACCCGCGGCCGACCGGCTCGGTGACCATGAGCACCGGCGTCGCCAGCGGGGTCTACTCCCGCTACGGTGAGCTGCTCCGCGGCCAGCTCGCGCGGGACGCCCCGGATCTGGAGATAACGCTGAAGCCGAGCGAGGGCTCGGTCCAGAACATCCAGCGGCTGGTGGCCGGGGAGGCCGACTTCGCCATCGCCACCGCCGACGCGATAGCCGCCTACCGGGCGGCGGACCCCGAGGGCGCCGACCGGCTGCGGGCGTGCGCGCGGCTCTACGACGACTACATCCAGCTGGTGGTGCCGGCCGACTCCCCGGTACGGGACGCCGCGGACCTGGTCGGCCTGCGGGTGGGTGTCGGCCAGGACCAGTCGGGGGTGCAGCCGGCGGCCAGGCAGCTGCTCGAGGCGGCCGGCCTCGACATGGAGGAGGACATCGTCCCGATCCGCTCCGGGATCGACGCGATGCCCACGATGCTGGAGGCGGGCCGCCTCGACGCCTTCTTCTGGTCCGGCGGGCTGCCCACCTCGGCGGTGCAGCAGCTGGCGGCCAACACCGACATCCGCCTGGTACCGCTCGGCGACCTGCTGCCCGCCATGACGGCGCTCGGCCCGCAGAACGCCTACTACCGGGCGGCCGGGCTGCCGCCCGACGCCTACCCGGCCATCCTCGGCTCGCAGGTGGTGGACACCCTGGCGGTGGCCAACCTGCTGCTGACCACCGAGAGCGTGGACGAGGCGCTGACCGAGCAGGTGACCAGGTCCGTGATCAACGGCCGGGACCGCATCGGGCAGGCGGTGCACGCCGCGCAGCGCGTGGACCGGCGCACGGCCATCTACACCCAGCCGCTCGAACTGCACCCGGGCGCCCGCGACTACTACCGCTCCGTCAAGCCCTGAGCCGCGAAATCCCCGGTCCCGCCGTCGTCACGTCCCACCATCGTCCATCGCGCCACGACAAGGGAGTCAGCCGAGCATGCACGATGACCGCAACCTCGTCGAACAGCGACTGCACCGGGTGCTGACCGAGCGGATCAGGCCCGCCGTCCACGGTCCCGCCGTGGAGCTGGCCCTGGAGCGCTGGGACGCCCCGGGCGAGCCGGTGCCGGTGGCCGAGGGGCTCGCCGCCACCTACCGCCCGGCCGCGGTGGGCGACGCCTGGGGGCCGGCCTGGGGCACGACCTGGTTCCGAGTGACGGGTCTGGTGCCCGCCGCGTGGGCGGGCCGCACCGTGGAGGCGGTGCTCGACCTGGGCTTCGACCGGCGGATGCCGGGGTTCCAGTGCGAGGGCCTGGTCTACCGGCCGGACGGCGAGGCCGTGAAGGGGCTGCACCCGAGCAACGACTGGGTGCGGATCGCCGACGCGGCGGCCGGCGGGGAGCGCGTCGAACTGCTGGTGGAGGCGGCCGCCAACCCCATCCTCAACGAGCAGGGGCCCGGCCCGCTCGGCGACCGGCTGACCGCGGGCGACGAGCCGCTGTACCGGGTGACGCGGATGGACCTGGCGGTCTTCGAGCCCCAGGTGTGGGAGCTGGTGCAGGACCTCGAGGTGCTGGGCGGTCTTATGACGCGGCTGGCCGTCGAGGACGCCAGGCGGTGGACGATCCTGCGGGCCGTGGAGGGCGCGCTCGACGCGCTGGACCTGGACGACGTCGTCGGCAGCGCGCCCGCCGCGCGGGCCGCGCTGGCCGGGGTGCTGGCCGCTCCGGCGCACGCCTCGGCGCACCGAGTCAGCGCGGTGGGCCACGCGCACATCGACTCGGCCTGGCTGTGGCCGCTGCGCGAGACGGTGCGCAAGGTGGCGCGCACGTCGGCGAACGTGGTCGCCCTGATGGACGACCACCCGGAGTTCGTCTTCGCGATGTCGCAGGCGCAGCAGCTGGCCTGGCTGAAGGAACACCGTCCTGAGGTGTACGCACGGGTCAAGAAGCGGGTGGCGGACGGCTCGTTCGTGCCGGTGGGCGGCATGTGGGTGGAGTCGGACACCAACATGGTCGGCGGCGAGGCCATGGCCAGGCAGTTCGTGCACGGCAAGCGGTTCTTCCTGGAGGAGTTCGGGAGCGAGACCGAGGAGGTGTGGCTGCCGGACTCGTTCGGCTACACGGCGGCCCTGCCGCAGCTGGTGCGGCTCTCCGGCTCGAAGTGGTTCCTGACTCAGAAGATCTCCTGGAGCCAGACCAACGCCTTCCCGCACCACACGTTCTGGTGGGAGGGGATCGACGGCACCCGGGTCTTCACGCACTTCCCGCCGGTGGACACCTACAACTCCGACCTCGGCGGCGAGCAGCTGGCCCACGCCGCCGCCAACTACCGGGAGAAGGGGCGGGGCTCGCGTTCGCTGGTGCCGTTCGGCTTCGGGGACGGCGGCGGCGGCCCCACCCGCGAGATGCTGGCGCGCGCCCGGCGGCTGCGGGACCTGGAGGGCTCGCCGCGGGTGGAGATCGAGCGGCCCGCGGCGTTCTTCGCCAAGGCGGCGGCCGAGTACCGGGACGCGCCGGTGTGGGTGGGCGAGCTGTACCTGGAGCTGCACCGCGGCACCTACACCTCCCAGGCCAAGACCAAGCAGGGCAACCGGCGCAGCGAGTCGCTGCTGCGGGAGGCCGAGCTGTGGGCGGCGACGGCGGCGGTGCGGGTGCCGGGGTACGCGTACCCGTACGAGCGTCTCGACGCGATCTGGAAGACCGTCCTGCTCCACCAGTTCCACGACATCCTGCCCGGCTCGTCGATCGCCTGGGTGCACCGGGAGGCACGCGCCACCTACGCGCGGCTGCGGGACGAGCTGCTGGCGCTGGTCGACGAGGCGCAACGGGCGCTGGCCGGCGGCGGCCCGGGCACGGTGGTGTTCAACGCGGCGCCGCACGGGCGGGGCGGGGTCCCGGCCGGCGGGGCCCGGCCGCGCGCCGAGCTGGCGCCGGCGACCGAGCCGGTCACCGTGGAGCGGGTCACGGCGGAGCAGGGCGGTACCGGCGGCTTCACGCTGGCCAACGGGCTGCTGCGGGTGGTGGTCGACGGGCGCGGCCTGGTGGTCTCGGCGGTCGAGCTGGCGTCGGGCCGGGAGGCGATCGCGCCGGGCGGCGCGGGCAACCTGCTCCAGCTCCACCCCGACCTGCCCAACCTGTGGGACGCCTGGGACATCGACTCCTTCTACCGGCACCGGGTCACCGACCTGGTCGCGGTGGACGAGCTGACGTTGGAGGCCGCCTCGGCCGAGGCGGCCACGGTGGCGGTCACCCGCTCGTTCGGGGCGGGCTCGCGGGTGACGCAGCGGCTGACGCTGCGGGCCGGCGCCCGGGTGCTGGACGCGGCGGCCGACATCGACTGGCACGAGCGGGAGAAGATCCTCAAGGCCGCGTTCCCGCTGGACGTGAAGGCGGACCAGTCGGCGGCCGAGACCCAGTTCGGGCACGTCCACCGGCCCACCCACACCAACACCTCGTGGGACGCGGCCAAGTTCGAGATCTGCGCGCACCGCTGGCTGCGGGTGGCCGAGCCCGGCTGGGGCGCGGCCGTCGTGAACGACTCGACGTACGGGCACGACGTGACGCGCGAGGTGCGTCCGGACGGCGGGCAGACCACGACGGTGCGCCTTTCGCTGCTGCGCGCCCCGCGCTACCCGGACCCGGAGACCGACCAGGGCGAGCACCTGCTGCGGTACGCGCTGGTGCCGGGCGCCTCGTTGGTCGACGCGGTCACCGAGGGCCACCGGATCAACCTGCCGGAGCGCGAGGTGCCGGGCTCGGCGGCCGTCGAGCCGCTGGTGACGGTCGCGGGCGAGGGCCTGGTGGTGGCGGCCGTGAAGCTGGCCGACGACCGCGGCGGCGACGTGGTGGTCCGGCTCTACGAGGCGACGGGGGGCCGGTCGAGCGGGCGCCTGGTGACCGGCTTCCCGCTGGCCTCGGTGACCACGACCGACCTGCTGGAGCGCCCCCTGGCCGCGGGCCCGCTGGCCCCGGAGTGCGCGATCGACGCGGCGGGCGGCGTGCCGCTGACGCTGCGCCCGTTCCAGGTCGTCACTCTGCGGCTGACGCCTGCCTCGGCAGGCTGATCGGCAGGTCCTCGCCCGGCTGCTCGGGGCCGTACCGCGGCAGGGTGATGGTCACCCGCAGGCCGTGCGGCCGGTTGTGCTCGTAGGCGACCGCGGCCCCGGCCGCGTTGAGCAGGGCGCCGACGATGGACAGGCCGAGCCCGGAGCCGTTGATGTTCTGGTGGCGGCCGCTGCGCCAGAAGCGGTCGCCGATCCGCTCCATCTCGGTGTCGTCGAGGCCGGGACCGGTGTCGGCGGTGACGATGCTGACCTGCTCGCCGCTCGCGGTGACGGTGAGCGAGACCTCGCCGCCGCTCGGGGTGAACTTGAGCGCGTTGTCCACGATGGCGTCCAGCGCGCTGGAGAGGCCGACCGGGTCGGCCCAGCCAGTGACGGCCGCGGGCCCGGTGAAGCGGAGGTCGACGCCACGCCGCTCGGCGACGGGCTGCCAGGCGGCGAGGCGCTCGGTGACCAGCGCGGCGACGTCGGTGGTCGCCAGGTCGGCCGGGCTGTGCTCGGCGAGGGCCAGGTCGAGCAGGCCGTCGAGGACGGTGGCGAGACGCTTGCCCTCGGCCCGGACGGAGGCGATCTCCGCGTTGTCCTCCGGCAGCTCAAGACCGAGCAGGTCGATCCGCAGCAGCAGCGCGGCCAGCGGGTTGCGCAGCTGGTGCGAGGCGTCGGCGACGAACGCGCGCTGCTGTTCGAGCACCTGCTCGACGTTGTCGGCCATCTCGTTGAAGGAGTGCGCGAGCCGGCGCAGCTCGGGCGGTCCGCCCGAGGGAGCGACGCGGGCGGTGAGCCGCCCGGTGGCTATCTCGTGGGTGGCCCGGTCGAGCACCCGGACCGGCCGCAGCACCCAGCTGGTGAGCTGGATCGCGGCGGCCACGGCGAGCAGGGTGGCCGCGGCCAGGCCGGCCACGATGGGCATCCAGCCGCTGAGGATGCGGGCACGCAGCGGGCCGGTGGGCGACTCGGTGACCACCACCGCGATCACGTCGCCGTCCCTGATCACCGGCGAGGCCACCACCAGGGTCCGGTCGGTGTTCCACGGCCAGACCTGGCTCGGGCCCTCGCTGCGCCGGCCGGCCAGCGCCTCGGCGAACTCCTGCGCGTACTTGCCGCCCGGCACCTGCCAGCCCTCCGGCGCCGCGGCCATCGACTCGCCGCCGCGCTGGAAGACGCCGGCGCTGATGCCGTAGACCTCGAAGTAGGTGTCGAGCTCCTGCTGGAGGGCGACGAGCTGTTCGCCGCCGGCGTCACCGGCGGCGAACTGGGCGAGCGAGGCGAAGCGCGCCGTGTCGTCGATCCGGTCGACGACGACGCGCTGCTGCTCACTGCGCGCCTGACTGGCGGCGAGCGGGATGCCGAGGGCGAGCAGCACACCGGCCAGCAGCACGATGAGCAGCGGGAGCAGACGTGAGCGCATGAGGGAGTGGGGGTGGGGTCAGACGGTGGGGAGCGCCAGCCGGTAGCCGACGCCGCGGACGGTTTCGACGAGCCCGGGCCGGCGCAGCTTGGCCCGGAGCGAGGCGACGTGCACCTCGAGCGTGCGGCCCGTCCCCTCCCAGCTGGTCTGCCAGACGTCGCTGATGATCTGCTCCCGGCGGTAGACGACGCCGGGGCGCTGGGCCAGCAGGGCGAGCAGGTCGAACTCCTTACGGGTCAGGGAGATCTGCCGGCCGTCCACCGAGACCTGGCGGGTGGCGAGCTCCACGGTGATGGGGCCGAGGCTGAGTACCCCGGTGGGGTCGGGCTCCGGGCCCGCCGGCTCCTCCTCGTGGGCCTTGCGGCGGCTGACCGCGTGTATCCGGGCCAGCAGCTCGCCGGTGTCGTAGGGCTTGACGACGTAGTCGTCGGCCCCCAGATTGAGGCCATGGATGCGGGAGCGGACGTCGCTGCGCGCGGTCACCATGATGATCGGCACCGAGGCCACGCGCCGGATCCGACCACAGACCTCGAAGCCGTCCACGTCGGGCAGCCCGAGGTCGAGGAGCACGACGTTGAAGGTGCGGTCGCGGACCAGCGTGATGGCCTCCTCGCCGCCGCGGGCGCGGGCCACGTCGAAGCCGTGCCTGGTCAGCACGGCGACCAGGGCGGCGGCGACATGCTCGTCGTCCTCGACCAGGAGCAGTCTCACCCGCGCATTCCTCCCACGGCAGTTGAAGCGTATCCCCGCATCCATGCCGATGGACGCGGCCGGCGTCAAGGGGGTCGGGGGAGGCTGAACGGTTCCGTTACCCGGTTCTCACCGAACGCGGTGGCCACGACACCGAGCGCAACGAGACCGCGATCACATCGTGACCCTCAATTTCCGCTCAGATCTGCTGACGGTGCTTGTAAGCGCTGGCTAAGGTCCCGTCAACCGACGAGGACGGAGCAAAGCCACGATGAGCAATGTGCCGCTGACCAAGGATGCCGCTGAGGAGGCCGCGCCCCTGGCGGAAGACCTTGTCGTCCTGGACAGCGTGAACAAGCACTTCGGTGCGCTGCACGTGCTCCAGGACATCAACCTGACGATCAAGCGCGGCGAAGTGGTCGTCGTGATCGGTCCCTCGGGTTCCGGCAAGTCGACCCTGTGCCGGACCATCAACCGCCTGGAGACCATCGACGCGGGATCGATCACCATCGACGGTGATCCCCTGCCCGATGAGGGCCGGGGTCTGGCCCGGCTGCGCGCCGACGTGGGCATGGTCTTCCAGTCCTTCAACCTCTTCGCGCACAAGACCGTGCTCGAGAACGTGATGCTGGGTCCGATCAAGGTCAGGCGTCAGAACAAGGATGAGGTCGAGACCCGGGCGCGTGAGCTGCTCGACCGGGTCGGCGTCGGCACCCAGGCCGACAAGTACCCGGCCCAGCTCTCGGGTGGTCAGCAGCAGCGGGTGGCGATCGCCCGCGCGCTGGCCATGCAGCCCAAGGTGATGCTCTTCGACGAGCCCACCTCGGCGCTCGACCCGGAGATGATCAACGAGGTCCTCGAGGTCATGCAGCAGCTGGCCAGGGAGGGCATGACGATGGTCGTCGTCACCCACGAGATGGGCTTCGCCCGTTCCGCCGCCGATCGCGTGGTGTTCATGGCGGACGGCCGGATCGTCGAAGAGGCGGCCCCGCACCAGTTCTTCGACAACCCCCGCAGCGACCGGGCCAAGGACTTCCTCTCGAAGATCCTCAAGCACTGACGCTCGCGACTCACGACGCGACCAGCTCGGTCGCCCACGGACCCGCACCACTTTTACGACAACAAGGGATCATGCAATGAGACTCCGCAAGGCAAGCGCGCTGGCCGCCTCCGTTCTCGCTCTCTCGCTCGCCGCCACGGCGTGCGGCTCCGGTGACGACGAGGATGGCAGCGAGGGCGGAAGCGGCGGCGGCGACAGCATCACCATCGGCATCAAGTTCGACCAGCCGGGTCTCGGCCTGCAGACCCCGGACGGCGACTACGCCGGCTTCGACGTGGACGTCGCCACCTACATCGCGGGCGAGCTCGGCTACGAGCCCGACCAGATCGAGTTCGTCGAGTCGCCGAGTGGCGACCGCGAGAGCATGCTCCAGCGCGGCGACGTGGACTTCATCGTGGCCACCTACTCGATCACCGAGGAGCGCGAGCAGCAGGTCAGCTTCGCGGGCCCGTACTTCCTCGCGCACCAGGACCTGCTGATGCGGACGGGCGAGACGGTCTCCTCGCCGGACGAGATCAACGAGCTGACCCTCTGTTCGGTCACCGGCTCCACCTCCGCGCAGAACGTCCAGAACGACTTCGCGCCGGACGCCCAGCTCCAGGAGATGGGCACCTACTCGGAGTGCCTGACCGGCCTGGAGAACGGCGCGGTCGACGCCCTGACCACGGACGACTCGATCCTCGCCGGCTACGCCTCGCAGGAGGCCAACCAGGGCAAGTTCGAGCTCGCCGGTCTCGAACTGAGCGACGAGTACTACGGCGTCGGTATCCCCAAGGACGACACCGAGCTCCAGGGGCAGATCAACGACGCGATCCAGAGCATGGTCGACTCCGGCGCCTGGCAGGAGGCGGTCGACGCCAACCTCGGCCCGGCCGGTTACGAGAACGAGCCGGCCCCCGAGATCGAGGCCGCCAGCTGACCCACCGGGTCCCCGCGGCGCGCCGCCCCGACCGGCGGCGCGCCGCACCCATTCCGCACCCTCTAGTCGAGACTGAGAGACTCCGTGTTCGACTTCCTAGACCTCGAACAGTACGACCTGTTCGGCGCGTTCTGGACGACGGTGCAGCTCACCGTCTACTCCGCGATCGGCTCCCTGATCTGGGGCACGATCCTGGCGGGCATGCGGGTCAGCCCGGTCCCGATCATGCGCGCCTTCGGCACCGCCTACGTCCATCTCTTCCGCAACACCCCGCTGACCCTGATCATCGTCTTCTGCTCCCTGGGCCTCGGCCAGACGCTGGGCATGACGATGTTCTCCGACGAGCTCGACACGACCGGCTTCCGACTGGCCGTCCTCGGCTTCATCGCGTACACCTCGACCTTCGTCTGTGAGGCGCTGCGCTCCGGCATCAACACCGTGCCGGTGGGCCAGGCCGAGGCGGCGCGGGCCCTCGGCCTCAGCTTCGGGCAGGTGCTGCGCATCGTGGTGCTGCCGCAGGCCTTCCGCTCGGTGGTGGCCCCGCTGGCCAACGTGCTGATCGCGCTCACCAAGAACACCACGGTGGCGGCCGCCATCGGCGTGGCCGAGGCCGCCGCCCTGATGCGGACCATGATCGAGAACGAGGCCAACCTCATCCCGATCGCCCTGTTGTTCGCCCTCGGTTTCATCATTTTGACCCTGCCGACCGGGCTGTTCCTCGGCTGGCTGGCCAAGCGCGTGGCGGTGAAGCGATGACCAACCTCTCCGTTCTGTATGACGCCCCGGGCCCCCGGGCCAAGCGGCGGAACGTGCTCTACGCCGTGCTGTTTGTTGCCGTGCTCGGCGCCTTCCTCTGGTGGGTCTACCAGGCGCTCGACGACAAGAACCAGCTCGACGGGGAGAAGTGGGACGTCTTCGTCACCGACTCCCGGGTCTGGACCACCTTCCTCTGGCCCGGCCTGCAGGACACGCTGAGGGCGGCGGCCCTGTCGCTGGTCATCGCGCTGCCGCTCGGTGTCGTGTTCGGCATCGGCCGGCTCTCCGACCACTGGTGGATCCGCCGGCCCTGCGACGTCATCGTCGAGTTCTTCCGCGCCGTTCCGGTGCTGCTGATGATGATCTTCGCCAACGAGGCGTACGCGATGTGGTCCGACGTGGACCGCGACGTCCGCCCGCTGTACGCGGTGGTGACCGGCCTGGTCCTGTACAACGCCTCGGTGCTCGCCGAGATCGTGCGGGCCGGCGTGCTGACGCTGCCACGCGGCCAGGGCGAGGCGGCCCGGGCGATCGGTCTGCGCAAGGGCCAGACCATGGTCCACGTGCTGCTGCCCCAGGCGGTGACCGCGATGCTGCCGGCGATCGTCAGCCAGCTGGTGGTCATCGTGAAGGACACCACGCTCGGCGGCGCCATGCTGGGCTACAGCGAGCTGCTGTCCAACGCGCGACTGGTGTCCACCAACTACGCCAACACCATCGCCGCCTACACGGTGGCCGCGATCCTCTTCATCGCGCTGAACTTCCTGCTCACCAGCCTGGCCGCCTGGCTGGAGAACCGGCTGCGGCGCGGCAAGCGGGGCACCGGCGTAGTGGTGAAGAACGACCCCACGGACCTGATGGACCAGTCCGGAGCGGCGCTGATCCCCAACGTCCGGGTCCCGCAGCCCGAGAGCGTGGCGGCGCCACGGTCCTCGACAGGCGCGGCCACCTCCGACGCGACCACCTGACGATCACCGGGGACCGGGCGGACTTGACGCCCGATCAGCCGCTGGGTTGCATACGTGTTGTGCTGCCCGTGATCATTGCCGGCGCGGGCCCGATCGGGCTCGCGCTGGCGCTTGCCCTTGCCGGGCAGGGCGTCCCCTCCGTGATACTCGACGGCGGAGAGGGACCGGCCCCCAGACGCCTCGCCCGCAGCTGCGTGCTCCCGCCCGACCTGTCCAGGTGGGCGGCGCTGCCGGGTCTCGCCCCGGACACCGGGGTGTGGGCGGCGTGGCGCACCACCGTCCGGGGGCGCGCCGTCTTCCGCCACGAGTTCCCCGGAGGCGGGGCGCCACGGCATCTGCCCCAGCACGTCCTCGAGGGCGCCCTGCGGGAGGCCGCGGGGCACGAGGAGCTGATCAGGATCGCGGCCGGGCACCGGCTGACGGACCTGGAGCAGCACGACCGCGAGATCCTGGCCCACACCGTGCGCCGGGCCCCCGAGGGCCAGCGCGGCCAGGCGAGGACCTTCCGCGGCAGCTACCTCGTCGGCTGCGACGGGGCTCGCTCCACCGCCCGCAAGCTGCTGGGCATCGCCTTCCCCGGCCGCACCGGCGTCGAGCGCTACGCGGTGGCGGCGCTCCGCGCCGAGCTGCCCTGGCCGGGCGAGGCCGGGCTGCACCGCGGGGTGCCGCAGGCCGAGGTCATCACCAGGCCGCTGGCCGGCGACCAGTGGCGGCTCGACTGGCCGCTGCCACCCGACGGCGCCCTGGTCACCCCGGACGCCATGCTGGAGCGGGTGCACGCCACGCTCACCGCCTGGCACGACGGCGAACTCCCGCCCTACGAACTGCTGGACGCGGGCGTGCACGTCTGCCACCAGCGGCTGGCCCGCCGCTGGCGCGCCGGGCGCGCCTTCCTCGCGGGGGACGCGGCGCATCTGCTGGGCTCTCTCGGCACCCAGCAGGTCGCCGAGGGGCTGCGGGACGTGGACAACCTGGCGTGGAAGCTGGCCATCGCCTGCCGGGAGGGCGACGCCGAGGCCCTGCTCGACAGCTACGAGGCCGAGCGCCGCACCGCCGTCGCCGACCGGCTGCGGGCGGTGGACCAGGCGCTGCCTCTGGTGCGCGGCGGAGGGCTCACCGGACGCCTCGCCGGGCGCGCTCGGGGGCGGCTCACCCTGCTCGCCGACGCCCACCTGGGCCGTGGCGCGCTGGGGACGCCCGCCGGCTATCCGGCGTCACCGCTGGCCAGCCCCGCGCCCCGGGCCACCCCGGCCGACCCGCCAGGCACCCTGGTCGACGACGTTCCGGTGACCACCCTGAACGGCACTCAGGGCTGGCTCAGGGAGCGGCTCGGCGGCCCACTGCTGCTGGTGCTGACGGCCCCGGGCTCCCGCGTGTGGGACGCGCGGCACTGGCTGACCGCCGGCCTCATGCCCCGGCTGGCGGCGGCGGTCGGCACCCTGCCGCTGCCGGCGGAGCTGATGGTCACCGAGGAGTATCCGGGGGTCAGCGCCCACACCCTGCTGGTCGTCCGCCCCGACGGGCACCTGGCCGCCGCGCTGCCGGGCACGGACCTGGCAGGTCTCGCCGAGTGCGGACGGGTCCTGCGCGGCGCCACCGGGGCCTGAGGCCCTTCCGGGCGCCCCCGCCGGGTCAGAGGCCGCCCCCCAGCAGCTCGGCCTCCTCGCCCGGGTCCTCCCCCTCGGCGGCCAGGGCCTCCCTGACCACCCGCAGGGCCATGCCCTCCGGGTAGCCCTTGCGGGCCAGCACCCCGACGAGGCGCCGCAGCCGCCGGTCGCGGTCGAGGCCCCGGGTGGCCCGCAGCCGGCGCTCCACCAACGCCCGGGCCGTCTCCTCCTCGCGCTCGGCGTCAAGTCGACCGATCGCCTCGTCGATGGAGGGGGAGGCCACCCCCTTGGTGCGCAGCTCACGCGCCAGGGCCCGCCGGGCGAGCCCCCGCCCGTGGTGCCTTGACTCCACCCAGGCCGCCGCGAAGGCGGCGTCGTCGATCAGCCCCACCTCCTCGAACCGGTCGAGGACCGCCGCCGACACCTCCTCGGGCACCTCCCCGGCGCGGAGCGCGTCGGCCAGCTCCCGCCGTGTCCGCGGAGTCCCGGTGAGCAACCGCAGGCAGATCGCCCGCGCCCGCTCCTCCGGGCTCCTCGGGGGGTGCGGTGGCCCTGCCCCGGCCCTCGACGCGGCAGGGCCACCGCCGTCTTCTTCTCCCGCGCCCTCCGGCCAGTCGGTGCGCCGGGTCACCGTCAGCTCTTGGCCGCGGCGGCCGCGGGCTTGGCCTTCCCACCCTTGGCGGGCGTGGGCGAGGCGACGGCGGCCGGGGCGGCGGCCGGAGCGGCCGCGGTGCCCGCCGCGTCCTTGCCGGGCTCGCCCTCGGGCACCTCGGTCCTGGGCCCGATGCCCAGCTTCTCCTTGATCTTCTTCTCGATCTCGTTGGCCAGGTCGGGGTTGTCACGCAGGAAGTTCCGCGCGTTCTCCTTGCCCTGCCCCAGCTGGTCGCCCTCGTAGGTGTACCAGGCGCCGGACTTGCGGATGAAGCCGTGCTCGACGCCCATGTCGATCAGGCCGCCCTCGCGGCTGATGCCGATGCCGTAGAGGATGTCGAACTCGGCCTGCTTGAAGGGCGGGGCCACCTTGTTCTTGACGACCTTGACCCGGGTGCGGTTGCCCACCGCGTCGGTGCCGTCCTTCAGGGTCTCGATGCGGCGGATGTCGAGCCGCACCGAGGCGTAGAACTTCAGCGCCCGGCCGCCCGTGGTCGTCTCGGGCGAGCCGAACATCACGCCGACCTTCTCGCGGAGCTGGTTGATGAAGACGGCCGTGGTCTTCGACTGGTTGAGCGCACCGGTGATCTTCCGCAGGGCCTGGCTCATCAGTCGGGCCTGGAGGCCGACGTGGGAGTCGCCCATCTCGCCCTCGATCTCGGCGCGCGGCACCAGGGCCGCCACCGAGTCGATGACGATCAGGTCGAGAGCGCCGGAGCGGATCAGCATGTCGGTGATCTCGAGCGCCTGCTCGCCGTTGTCCGGCTGGGAGAGGATCAGCTGGTCCACGTCCACGCCCAGCTTCTTGGCGTACTCCGGGTCGAGCGCGTGCTCGGCGTCCACGAAGGCGACCGTGCCGCCGGCGCGCTGCGCGTTCGCCACCGCGTGCAGGGTCAGGGTCGTCTTTCCCGAGGACTCCGGGCCGAACACCTCGACCACCCGGCCGCGCGGCAGCCCGCCCACGCCGAGGGCCACGTCGAGGGCGGTGGAACCGGTGGGGATGACCTCGACCGGTTCGTCAGGACGCTCGCCCAGGCGCATCACGGCGCCTTTTCCGAACTGCCGCTCAATCTGTGCGAGAGCGGCGTCCAACGCCTTCTCGCGGTCCGTACCTGCCATGGGTGCCACCCGGTCCGTCTGATTCGATCGCTTCACATCCACGGACGCTAGCGCCCGCCACTGACAATCGAGGACCGGGACGCCGTTCCGCACCCCCATAAGAATGGCTGTTCGATTTTCGTGTCAAGCGACCGGCCCGGTCTGTGGACAACCGGGAAAATGCCTGTTCAGCGCCATCACCGCAGGTGCGAGGGCACGTCCATGGCCACGCAGACTCCCCGCCAGACCTCCTTGGCGCTCCAGCCGGCGGCCAGCGCCTCGTTCACCGTCTTTCCCCCGAGCTCGGCCATCACGTGGTCCCGAGCGAAGGAGTCCGCGTAGGCAGGACCGAACTGCTCCGCCATCCGCTGCCAGAAGTCCGTCAACCGCATACCCCCAGTATCCCGCCGGCGCCGAGGGTGCCCGAAGGTCCCCGGGACCGACTGTCGGTGCCGGGTGTCACGATGAGGGACATGGACGGACATGCGGCATCGGGGGCGGAGGCGGCGCTCGACGGGTTCTCGCCGGCCACCAGGGCGTGGTTCGGCCGAGCCTTCCACGCGCCCACGGCGGCGCAGGTGGGAGCCTGGCAGGCGATCGCCGAGGAGTCGGACGCCCTGGTCGTCGCGCCGACCGGCTCGGGCAAGACGCTGGCCGCCTTCCTCGCCTCGCTCGACCGGCTGGCGGCCACCCCGCCGCCCGCCGAGCCGCTGAAGCGCTGCCGGGTGCTGTACGTCTCCCCGCTCAAGGCGCTCGCCGTCGACGTGGAGCGGAATCTCCGCAGCCCGCTCACCGGCATCCGGCAGGAGTCGGTCCGCCTCGGCCTCCCCGAGCCGGATATCCGGGTCGGCATCCGCACCGGCGACACCCCGGCGGCCGACCGCCGCGCCCTGGCCCGCCGGCCGCCCGACATCCTGATCACCACCCCGGAGTCGCTGTTCCTCATGCTCACCTCGGCCAGCCGCGAGGCGCTGGCCGGCGTCGAGACCGTGATCCTGGACGAGGTGCACGCCGTCGCCGGCACCAAGCGCGGCGCGCACCTGGCCCTCTCCCTTGAGCGGCTCGACGCGCTGCTGCCCAGGCCGGCCCGGCGGATCGGGCTCTCCGCCACGGTCCGGCCGGTGGACGAGGTGGCCAGGTTCCTCTCGCCGCAGCGCAAGGCGAGGATCGTCCAGCCGCCGTCCGGCAAGGAGTTCCAGCTCTCGGTGGTGGTGCCCGTCGCCGACATGGGCGAGCTCGGCGGCTCCCCCGTGCCCGACGCCCCGGGCCCCGGCGGCGGCCCCGGCGGCCCGCCGTCCATCTGGCCCTCCGTCGAGGAGCGCATCGTCGACCTGGTGCTCGCCCACCGCTCCACCATCGTCTTCGCCAACTCCCGCCGCCTCGCCGAGCGCCTGTGCAACCGGATGAACGAGATCGCGCACGAGCGCGCCACCGGCGAGCCGCTGCCCGAGGAGCACTCCCCCGCCGCGCTCATGGGCGGCTCGGGGGCCGCCAGGGGCGCCCCCGCGGTCCTGGCCAGGGCGCACCACGGCTCGGTCTCCAAGGAGCAGCGCGCCCTGATCGAGGAGGACCTGAAGGCGGGCCGGCTGCCGGCCGTGGTCGCCACCTCGAGCCTGGAGCTCGGCATCGACATGGGCTCGGTGGACCTGGTGATCCAGGTCGAGTCCCCGCCCTCGGTGGCCTCCGGGCTCCAGCGGGTCGGCCGCGCGGGCCACCAGGTGGGCGCCGTCTCGGCCGGCGTGGTCTTCCCCAAGTACCGGGGCGATCTCGTGCAGTCGGCCGTGGTCACCGAGCGGATGCGGGCCGGCGCCATCGAGGCGCTGCGGATCCCGGCCAACCCGCTGGACGTGCTGGCCCAGCAGTTGGTCGCGATCACCGCGATGGACACCTGGGACGTGGACGAGCTGCTGGCCCTGGTGCGGCGCGCGGCGCCGTTCGCGGCGCTGCCGGAGTCCGCCTACCACGCGGTGCTCGACATGTTGGCCGGTCGCTACCCGTCGGACGCCTTCGCCGAGCTGCGTCCCCGGCTCGTCTGGGACCGGGTGGCACACACCGTCGCCGGCCGCCCGGGGGCCCAGCGGCTGGCCGTCACCTCGGGCGGCACCATCCCCGACCGCGGTCTGTTCGGGGTGTTCCTGGCCGGCGCCGACCCGCGCCGGGGCGGTGGCCGGGTCGGCGAGCTCGACGAGGAGATGGTCTACGAGTCCCGGGTGGGGGACGTCTTCACCCTCGGCACCACGTCCTGGCGCATCGAGGACATCACCCGGGACCGGGTGCTGGTCACGCCGGCTCCCGGGGTGCCAGGCCGGCTGCCGTTCTGGAAGGGCGACCAGTTGGGCCGTCCGCTGGAGCTCGGCCGCGCGATCGGCGCGTTCGTGCGCGAGCTCGGCGCCCTGTCCCCGGAGGCCGCCAGGGAGCGGCTGGCCGCCGCCGGTCTCGACGACTGGGCCGTGGACAACGTGCTGGGCTATCTCGGCGAGCAGCGCCAGGCCTGCGGACATGTCCCGGACGACCGCACCATCGTCGTCGAGCGGTTCAGGGACGAGCTGGGCGACTGGCGCGTCGTGGTGCACTCCCCCTTCGGCGCCCAGGTGCACGCCCCGTGGGCCCTGGCGCTCGGCGCGCGGCTCGGTGAGCGCTTCGGCATGGACGCCCAGGTGCTGCACGCGGACGACGGGATCGTGCTGCGGCTGCCCGACGCCGAAATGCTGGCCGCCGAGGCCGGCCTCGACCCGGGGGGCCCGGTCTCGGGGGCCGGGGACGCGGCGTTCGACGACGGCCAGGCCCCGGTCGGCGCGGGGGACGTGCTGTTCGACCGGAGCGAGGTCGACGACCTCGTCACCGACCAGGTGGGCGGCTCCGCCCTGTTCGCCTCGCGGTTCCGCGAGTGCGCGGCCCGCGCGCTGCTGCTCCCCAGGCGCGACCCCGGTCGGCGCACCCCGCTGTGGCAGCAGCGCCAGCGGGCGGCCCAGCTGCTCTCCGTGGCCTCCGAGTTCGGGTCCTTCCCGATCGTGCTCGAGGCGGTCCGCGAGTGCCTGCAGGACGTGTTCGACGTGCCGGGCCTCGCCCAGCTGATGGGGGACATCCAGGCCCGCCGGGTGCGGCTCGTCGAGGTCACCACCCGCGAGCCCTCGCCCTTCGCCCGCTCCCTGCTGTTCGGCTACGTCGCCCAGTACCTCTACGAGGGAGACTCCCCGCTGGCCGAGCGGCGCGCCGCGGCACTCTCCCTGGACTCACGGCTGCTGGCCGAGCTGTTGGGGCGGGCCGAGCTGCGCGAGCTGCTCGACCCCGAGGTGCTCGCCGAGCTGGAGCGGGAGCTGGGCTGGCTGACCGAGGAGCGCCGGATCTCCGGCGTGGAGGGCGTCGCCGACCTGCTGCGGGTGCTCGGCCCGCTGACGGACGCCGAGCTGACCGTCCGGGGCGCCCGCCCCGAGTGGGCGGCGGAGCTCGCCGCCGCCCGGCGCGCGCTGCGGGTGCGGATCGCCGGCGAGGAGCACTGGTGCGCCATCGAGGACGCCGGCCGGCTGCGGGACGCGCTGGGCGCCGCGCTGCCGGTGGGGGTGCCGGAGGCCTTCACCGAGCCGGTGGCCGATCCGCTGGGCGACCTGCTGTCCCGGTACGCCCGCACCCACGGCCCCTTCACCTCGGCCCAGGCCGCCGCCCGCTTCGGGCTCGGCACGGCCGTGGCGGACGGCGCGCTGCACCGGCTGGCCGCGGCGGGCCGTCTGGTGCAGGGCGAGTTCAGGCCGGGCGAGGCCGGCCAGGAATGGTGCGAGCCCGGCGTGCTACGGCGCCTGCGGCGCCGTTCCCTGGCCGCCCTGCGGCAGGAGGTCGAGCCGGTCCCGCCGGCCGCTCTGGCGGCCTTCCTGCCGCGTTGGCAGCACCTCGCCGGGCCGGGCGGAGCCGGCGAGCTGCGCGGCATCGACGGCCTGGTGCGGGCCGTCGAGCAGCTGCAGGGCGCCCCGGTGCCGGCGTCGGCGCTCGAGCGCCTGGTGCTGCCCTTCCGGGTGCGGGGGTTCGCCGCGCCGCTGCTCGACGAGCTGACGGCCTCCGGCGAGGTGGTGTGGGCCGGTGCCGGGGCGCTGCCCGGCAAGGACGGCTGGGTCTCGCTCTACACGGCGGACGCCGCCCCACTGCTGCTGCCGCCCCCGCTGCCGCTGGAGCTCGGCCCCCTGCACCGCGCCGTCCTCGCCACGCTGGCCGGCGGCTACGGGCTGTTCTTCCGGCAGATCGCCGAGCAGGTCCTGGCGGCCGGCGAGGAGGCGTCGGACGCCGCCCTGGCCGACGCCCTCTGGGACCTGGCCTGGTCGGGGCGGCTGACCAACGACACCATAGGACCGCTGCGCGCGCTGCTCGGCTCGGGCCGCACCGCCGGCGCCACCGCGCACCGCGCCCGCCGGGCCACCCCCCGCGGCCGCTACGGCGCCCTTGCCGTCGGCACCGGCCACGCGCGGCGCCCCACGGCGTCCAGGAGCGGGCCGCCGACCGTCTCGGGCCGCTGGTCGCTGCTGCCGCCGCGTGAGGAGGACCCGACGCTGCGCGCCCACGCGCTGGCCCGCACCCTGCTCGACCGGCACGGGGTGGTGACGCGCGGCGCCGTGGCGGCCGAGGGCGTGCCGGGCGGCTTCGCGGCCGCCTACCGGGTGCTCGCCGCCTTCGAGGAGAGCGGCCAGGCCAGGCGCGGCTACGTGGTCGAGGGGCTCGGCGCGGCCCAGTTCGCGATGGACGGCGCGGTGGACCGGCTGCGGGCGATCGGCTCGGCAGCCGAGTCCGCCGCCCCCACCGCCGGCGGCCGGCGCGCGGTGCTGCTGGCCGCCGCCGACCCGGCGAACGCCTACGGGGCCGCGCTGCCCTGGCCCGAGCCGCCGCGGGGCGCCGGGCACAAGCCGGGCCGCAAGGCGGGCGCGCTCGTCGTGCTGGTGGCGGGCGAGCTCGCGCTCTACCTGGAGCGCGGCGGGCGGTCGATGCTCGCCTGGGCGCCCGAGGGCCCGGCGGAGGTCGTCGAGGAGGCGCTGCGGCCGGCCGCCGAGGTGCTGGCCGCGGCGGCGCGCGAGGGCGCGCTCGGCACGCTGACGGTGGAGCGGGTCAACGGCTCCCCCGCACTCTCCGAGCCGCTCTGGGTCCGGCTGCTCGAGAGCGCCGGCTTCCACGCGACGCCCAAGGGGCTGCGTCTGCGGGCATAGGGAAATACTCGACCGGCCCGCCGGTGCGGGCGACGGGCCGGGTGATGGATCAGGCGGCGACGACGTCCACGGCCTCGGCCGGGGCCTTGATCGTGACGCGGTCGTCGGGACGGTGGGTCACGGAGGTGACCCGCACCGGGTTGAGCATGGGGCGCTCGGCCAGACTCCGGCCAGAGGGCACCCCGAGGGACGGCACCGTGTCGCTCGCGGCGGACTGGGCCAGCTCCGCGAGTGCCAGCTCGTCGCTGACCTCCCGCATCAGCTCCGACATCCGCAGGTCCAACGCGTCGCAGATGGCGGCCAGCAGCTCGGATGAAGCCTCCTTCTGCCCACGCTCCACCTCGGAGAGGTATCCGAGCGAGACCCGGGCTGAGGAGGACACTTCGCGCAGGGTGCGGCCCTGATGTTGGCGCTGCCGACGCAGCACGTCACCCAACAGGCGACGGAGCAGGATCATCGGTGGCTCCCTCCTCGGACCGTTGGCCTCGCTTGCTTCATGCCCCACCGTACCGCCTCGGACTCCAACCGCGCGGGGAGCGATGTCTTGTTCACTCAGGGCTGCAAACATCCATCGTCTCCGTTCTGTTCCGTATCCTGTGCCGCCCGCGGGCCCCGGTGCCCGTGCTGAACCAGCTCGTTCCGCAGCAGGACGAGGGCCGCCCGCACGCTCTCCGCGCGGATCGTCGACCTGTCCCCCCGCAGGTTGAGCCGTTGGGCCACGACTCCCCCGGTTCCGGGCGCCGAAACCGCCACATAGACGGTTCCCACGGGCTGGCCGTCCTGCGGCTCGGGGCCGGCCACCCCCGTGGTCGCGACGCCCCAGTCGGCGCCGAGCAGCCCCCGCACCCCGCTGGCCAGCTGCCTGGCCACCTCGGCGTCCACGGCGCCGCGCTCGGCGAGCAGGTCGCCGGCCACCCCGAGCACCTCGCGTTTGACGGCCGTGGCGTAGGCCGTCACGGAGCCGATGAAGGACCGCGAGGCGCCGGGCGCCGCGGTCAGCGCCGCCGCGACGAGGCCGCCGGTCAGCGACTCGGCGGCCGCGACCGTCTCCCCACGGCGGTTCAGCAGCTCGAGCACCTGCTCGGCGACGGCCGGCTCCACGGCCGAGAGGTCACTGCCCACCGGAGCGCTCCCTGGCGAGCCCGGCCCGGCGCAGCACGACCGCCTGCCGCACGTAGTCGAGGCCGGTGACCACGGTCAGCGCGACGGCCGCCGCCATCGCCCACCAGCGCAGGGTGGCCAGCGGCCCGGTCAGCGACAGGATGTACATCCCGACCGCCACCCCCTGGGCCAGGGTCTTAAGCTTGCCGCCCCGGCTGGCCGGGATCACCCCGTGTCTGATCACCCAGAACCGCAGCGCCGTGATCCCCAGCTCGCGCACCAGGATCACCACCGTCACCCACCAGGGCAGGTCGGACAGCACCGACAGGCAGATCAGCGCCGCGCCCATGATCGCCTTGTCCGCGATCGGGTCGGCGATCTTGCCGAAGTCGGTGACCAGGTTGTGCCGCCTGGCGAGCTCCCCGTCGAAGAGGTCGGTGATCATGGCCACGGTGAAGGCGGCCCAGGCCAGCGACCGCCAGGCCGGGTCGTGCCCGCCGTCGGCCAGCATCAGCAGCACGAAGCCGGGCACCAGCAGCAGCCGCACCATGGTGAGCACGTTGGCGATGTTCCACAGGCTCGCCGCCGGCTGCCCCGGGCGACCGCCGGGCGCCGGCGGGCCCTGGCGGGGGTCGACCGCACGGCCCTTGCCGGCGGCCGAGGTCGGCGTGTCCGTCATCTTCCGCCCTCCGCGGCGGTGCCGACGACGGCCGGCAGCGCCACGGCGACGAGATCCACGCCCTGCGCGGTGACGATCTCGGTGTCCACGAAGTCCCCGACCCTGGGCGTGACCGCGCCCGCCTCCGGGGCGGTGACCAGGATCTGGCCGTCCGTCTCGGGCGCCTGGTGCTCGCCGCGCCCCACCGCGACCACGTCCCCCTCGACGCCGTCCTCCGGCTCCACGGACTCGATCAGGACGCGGGACCGCTCGCCCACCCGCTCCTCGGCGCGCTGCCCGATCAGCTCCTCAGCCAGCTGGGTGACGTGGGCCAGCCGCTCGGCCACCACCTCGGGCGGGTTCTTCTCGGCGTAGCCGGCCGCCTCTGTGCCCTCCTCGTCCGAGTAGCCGAAGACGCCGATGGCATCGAGTCTGGCCGCGGTGAGGAAGCGTTCGAGCTCCGCGAGGTCGTCCTCGGTCTCGCCGGGGAAGCCGACGATGAAGTTGGAGCGCACGCCGGCCAGCGGTGCCTTGCTCCGGATGGTGTCCAGCAGGTCGAGGAAGCGCTCGGTGTCGCCGAAGCGCCGCATGGCGCGCAGCACGCCGGGCGCCGAGTGCTGGAAGGACAGGTCGAAGTACGGGGCGACCTTCTCGGTGCCGGTGAGCACGTCGATCAGCCCGGGCCGCATCTCGGCCGGCTGCAGGTAGCTCACCCGGATCCGCTCGACGCCGTCGACGGCGGCCAGTTCGGGCAGCAGCGTCTCCAGCAGGCGGATGTCGCCGAGGTCCTTGCCGTAGGAGGTGTTGTTCTCGGAGACCAGCATGATCTCTCTGACGCCCTGCTCGGCCAGCCAACGGACCTCGCCCAGCACGTCGGAGGGCCGCCGTGAGATGAATGAGCCGCGGAAGGACGGGATGGCGCAGAAGGTGCACCGCCGGTCGCACCCGGAGGCGAGCTTCACGGACGCCACGGGCCCGCCGCCCAGGCGCCGCCGCAGCGGGGCCCGCGGCCCGGACGCGGGGGCGACCCCGACCGGCAGGTCGGCGATGGCGGCCGTGCCGTGGCCGGGCAGGGCGACGTCCGCGCTCTGCCGCTCGGCGGGGCTGATGGGCAGCAGCTTGCGCCGGTCGCGCGGGACGTGCGGGGCGTGCACGCCGCCGGAGAGGATGGTGCGCAGGCGCTCGGAGATGTCGGCGTAGTCGTCGAAGCCCAGCACCGCGTCGGCTTCGGGCAGCGCCTCGGCCAGCTCCTTGCCGTACCGTTCCGCCATGCAGCCGACGGCCACCACCGCGCGGGTGCGCCCGGCGCCCTCGCCGGGCGCTGACTTGAGCTCGCTGGCCTCGAGCAGGGCGTCGACGGAGTCCTTCTTGGCGGCCTCCACGAAGCCGCAGGTGTTGACGACGGCGACCTCGGCGTCGGCGGCGTCGTCCACCAGCTCCCAGCCGTCCGCGGCCAGGCGCCCCGCCAGCTCTTCCGAGTCCACCTCATTACGGGCGCAACCAAGGGTGACCAGGGCGACGGTACGGCGATCGGACATGGGGTCAGCCTACTTTGTCCCGGCCACGCCGCCCGCCGGGGCCGGGCTTCCCGGCCCTGGGCCCGGGCCGGCCGCGCCGGCGGGGGCCTCACCCCTCCTCGGGGTCGCCCGGGGTGTAGGTCAGGCGCTGGACCTGGCCCGTCTCGAAGTCACTGTCGATGTCCTTGCCGTTGACGCGCAGCGAGACGACCCCGGCGTTGCCGAGCACCACGTCGATCTGCTCGTCGTCGGTGAAGATCTGCGAGTCCCCGTCCTGGAGGACGCCCTCGAAGATCAGTTCACCGTTTCCGTTCTTGGCCGAAACCCAGCTGGAGCCGCCCTCGACGGTGGCCTGGACCGTCACCTTGTCGTCGGGCGCGGCCGCCACCGCGCTCTCCGACGGATCGGGCTCCTCCTCCGTGACCTCCTCCTGCGGCTCGCCGCCGGGCTCGGGCTCCTCCTCGGGCGAGGCGCCGGGCGTCGAGGCGCCCTCCGCCACCGCGCCGGGGTCGGCCTGGTCGCTCCCGCTGAAGAAGGTGAAGCCCACGAAGCCGATGACCGCGACGATCGCGGCCACCATGGCGGCCGTCCAGTTAGGCCGGCGCGGCTCGGGACGGATCCGCTCGGCCTCGAACAGCGGCCCGGACGAGAGCGTGGGCGGCGGCTGCTCGCCCTGCTGCTCGTTGTAGAGCGCGATCACCTCAGCCGGATCGAGACCCACCGCTCGCGCGAATGTGCGAATGTGCCCGCGTGCGTAGACGTCGCCACCACATCGGGAGAAGTCGTCCCGTTCGATGGCCTGCACGATGGGGATACGCACACGCGTGGCCGCGCTGACCTCGTCCACGGTCAGTTTCGCGTCGACGCGCGCCTGTTGGAGGGTACGACCGACGGAAGGCCGGTCCTCGGCTGAGGGGTTGCCATTGGACACGGGGGCGCCTTTCGAGCGTGAGCCACGTGCTGTGCTTATAAGTCTAGGGGCGGCGCAAAGGGAACGAGCAACCGGGCCGACCTGAATTGTGGGCCAACAGGATGGTCCTCTTGCCGCCACCTAGCCGGGAGTCTCCCCCCGGATCAGCGCGAGCACGCCATCCAGCTCGTCCGGCTTGACCAGCACGTCCCTGGCCTTCGATCCCTCGCTCGGGCCCACCACGCCACGCGACTCCATCAGGTCCATCAGCCGCCCCGCCTTGGCGAAGCCCACCCGCAGCTTCCGCTGCAGCATCGAGGTCGAGCCGAACTGCGTGGAGACGACCAGCTCGGCCGCCTGGCACAGCAGGTCGAGATCGTCCCCGATGTCCTCGTCGATCTCCCGCTTCCTGCCCGAGGAGACCGTGACGTCGTCCCGGAAGACCGGCGCCATCTGCTCCTTGCAGTGCGCGACGACCGCCGCCACCTCCTCCTCGGTGACGAACGCGCCCTGCATCCGGACGGCCTTGCTCGCGCCCATCGGCAGGAAGAGACCGTCGCCCTTGCCGATCAGCTTCTCGGCGCCCGCCTGGTCGAGGATGACGCGGCTGTCGGCGAGCGAGGAGGTGGCGAACGCCAGCCGCGACGGCACGTTCGCCTTGATCAGACCGGTGACCACGTCCACGCTCGGCCGCTGGGTGGCCAGCACCAGGTGGATCCCGGCGGCCCTGGCGAGCTGGGTGATCCGGACGATCGCGTCCTCCACGTCGCGCGGGGCCACCATCATCAGGTCGGCCAGCTCGTCCACGATGACCAGCAGGTACGGGTAGGGCGCCAGCTCGCGCTCGCTGCCGGGCGGCGCCGTGACCTTGCCGGCGCGCACCGCCGCGTTGAAGTCGTCGATGTGCCGGTAGCCGAACGCGGCCAGGTCGTCGTAGCGCAGGTCCATCTCGCGCACCACCCACTGCAACGCCTCGGCGGCCCGCTTGGGGTTGGTGATGATCGGGGTGATCAGGTGCGGGATGCCCTCGTACGCCGTCAGCTCCACCCGCTTGGGGTCGACCAGCACCAGACGCACGTCCTCCGGGGTCGCCCGCATCATCACCGAGGTGATCAGGCAGTTGACGCAGGACGACTTGCCAGAGCCGGTGGCGCCGGCCACCAGCAGGTGCGGCATCTTGGCCAGATCGGCCGTCACATAGCCACCCTCGACGTCCTTGCCGAGCCCGACCACCAGCGGGTGGTCCTCGCCGACCGCGTCCGCGGTGCGCAGCACGTCCCCCAGGTTGACCATCTCGCGGTCGCTGTTGGGGATCTCGATGCCCACGGCCGACTTGCCGGGGATCGGGCTGATGATACGGACGTCGGGGCTGGCCACCGCGTAGGCGATGTTCCTGGCCAGCGCCGTGATCTTCTCGACCTTCACCGCGGGGCCGAGCTCCACCTCGTAGCGGGTGACCGTCGGCCCCCGGGTGAAACCGGTGACCCGGGCGTCCACCTTGAACTCGGTGAAGACGGTGGTCAACGACTCCACCACGGCGTCGTTCGCGGCGCTGCGGCTGCGACCCGGGCCACCGCGCCGCAGCAGTTCGAGCGAGGGCAGCGCGTAGGTGATGTCGCCGGAGAGCTGGAGCTGTTCGGCGCGCGGCGGCAGCGGCTCAGCCGGCGCCGGCGTGCTCTTGGTCAGGTCGGGGACGGTGCTCCCACCGGCCGGCGCGCCCGGACCGGCCTTCCGGGGCGCCACCGGCTCCACGACCGCCTGGGACGCCTCGTCCGCCGGCTCGCCGTCGGCGTGGTCGTCGCGCTCCTCGCCCTTCGCCCGGGAGCGGCGCGCGCCGGCCGAGACACGGCTGCTGAGGTCGGCGACCAGCGGCGAGGGCTGCACCCCGTGCAGCACCGCACCGTCCAGCGAGGCGGCGGCAGCGGCCGCCACGTCGACCGGGTCGGCCCCCTCGGACGAGCGGCCGGTGGACCGCCGCGAGCGCCGCCGGGACTCGAGCGCGGCCCGCTCGGCCCGCTCCTGACCGTCCTCCTCGGGGGCGGGGACGCCTCGGGCGGCCGGCCGCTCGTCGTCGTCCCAGTAACGCTCGGGGGTGAAGCCGTCGTCGCCGCCACGCTCGTGCCGCGGCCGGTCGTCCGTCAGCAGGCCGAGGCGGATGGCGCCCTCGCGCAGCCTCCTGGGGATCGCGTTGACCGGCGTCGCGGTGACCACGAGCAGCCCGAAGACCGTCAGCAGCACCAGCAGGGCCACGGCCAGCGGCTCACCCATGGCCAGGATCAGCGGCCGGGAGGCGATCAGACCGAGCTGACCGCCGGCGTTCCGCACCGCCTGCTCGCCCTCGCTGGCGCCCGGGGCGCCGGCGGCGACGTGCACCAGGCCGAGCACGCCGAGCAGCAGCGCGCTGAGCCCGATCACGATCCGCCCGTTGGCCTCCTCCTTCTCCGGATGCCTGATCAGCCGCACGGCGATGTATCCGAGCACCAGCGGGAAGACCAGGTCGAGCCGGCCGAGCGCGCCGGTGACCAGCATCGTGACCAGCTCGCCGACCGGACCTCGGAGGTTCGACCAGGTGCCGGCCGCGATCACCAGCGTGAGGCCGAGCAGCAGCAGCGCGAGGCCGTCCTTGCGGTGGGCGGGGTCGAGCCCCTTGGCGCCCCGCCCTATGCCACGCAGCAGCGCGCCGACCGGGTGCGCGATGCCCAGCCACACGCCGCGCAGCACACGCACCACGATATTGGGCGCCGGCGCCGGTGGCTTGGCCGCGGCCTTCTTCGCCGGCGGCTTCCGCGCCGCGGCCTTCTTCGCCGGCGCCCGCTTGGCCGGCGCCGACTTCCTGGCCGCTCCCCCGCCGCTCTGCCCGGCGCGCGCGTTCTGGGGACCCTTGCCGGACGTACGTGAGGCCATGAGGGTGAGGTTACCCGGCTCTCACCGCCGGGGCACGGACCCCACGCGCCCCTGAGACGCCGTCAGACCCGCCATCGCCCCTACGCCGAAGGGTCGCCCGGCGCCGCCCCACCTGCTCCCGGCTGCAACGCGTCGAGCGCGCTCCGCAGACCGGCCAGCTTCCGCTCCAGGTGGGCGGCCGTCGACACCGCGGCCCCGCCACCGGACTCGGCCAGTTCCTTGGACAGCACCTCGGCCTGCTCCTCCACCGCGGCCAGCCGCGCCGACAGCTCCGGGAGGAGACCGCCCGACCCCCGCTCGGAGTCGGACTGCGCCTGCCCGCCGTCCAACTCGAGGCGCAGCAGTGCCGCCTGCTCGCGCAGCTGCACGTTCTTCATGTGCAGGTCGACGAAGACCGACACCTTGGCGCGCAGCACCCACGGGTCGAACGGCTTGGAGATGTAGTCCACCGCGCCCGCCGCATAGCCGCGGAAGGTGTGGTGCGGGCCGTGGTTGATGGCCGTGAGAAAGATGATGGGGATGTCGCGAGTGCGCTCACGCCGCTTGATGTGTGCCGCGGTCTCGAAGCCGTCCATGCCAGGCATCTGGACGTCAAGCAGGATCACCGCGAAGTCCTCTGTGAGCAGCGCCTTGAGCGCTTCCTCCCCTGACGATGCCCGGACCAGCGTCTGATCGAGCGCCGAGAGAATCGCCTCGAGCGCCAGCAGATTCTCGGGCCGGTCATCGACCAGGAGGATCTTGGCCTTCTGCACCATGGCCCGTCCTCCTCGCCCCTGCGACGCCGCCGAGCGTCGCCGTTGTGGACGGCAACCTCAGCCGCCCGGTCCTATGCCGGACATGTTGGCATCCACGCCGGCATCGATGCCAGCGAGCCCGGCCCGCCGCGCACTGCACGCGGTGGATTCCGGGGGCCCTCGCGTCGTTGCGAGAAGCCGAACCCCTCCGGCCCAACCCCCGCTTCACCAGGAAACCCTCCGGCCACTCGTCCAGCGGCCAGAAACGCAAGGCGCCCAGTGATCAGCGCATTGCGCTGCGTCACGATACCACGCACACCCGAGACCGGCGAACCCGTCCGGCCGCGACGGGCCACCCCTGTGATCCGCCACGCCCATACCCGAAACGCCCGCGCGAGCCGGGGAGTTCCCGCCGGCCCGCGCGGGGCGCGGATCAGGCCGGCCCCTCCATCCACTCGCTCATGACGCCCAACAGGTGGTCGGTGTCGACAGGCTTGGTGACGTGGGCGGACGCGCCGGCCTCCATGCTCTTCTCCTCGTCGCCCTTCATCGCCTTCGCCGTCAGCGCGATGATCGGCAGCCCCGAGAACTGCGGCATCCGCCGGATCGCCGCCGTCGTCGCATAACCGTCCATCTCCGGCATCATGATGTCCATCAGGACCAGCGCGATGTCCTCGTTGGACTCCAGGACCTCGATGCCCTCCCGCCCGTTCTCGGCGTACAGCACCCGCAGCCCGTTCTGCTCCAACACACTGGTCAGCGCGAACACGTTGCGCACGTCGTCGTCGACGATCAGCACCTTCCGGCCCCGGAAGTCCCGGAAGGCGTGGCGCCGCGCCTGCTCCTGGTCACCCGCCGCCTCGGCCACCGCCTCCTGCCGGTCCCGCCGCTCCGCGGCCTGCGCGCCGTTCTCCGCGAACCGCTCGCGGTGCCGCCGGGTCAGCGACTCGGCCGCCCGCTCCGCCGCGATCGACGCCTTGCGGCTCTCCCGCTCCCGGTCGGCCGCCGTGCCGAACACGGCGCCGCCCCCGGCGGAGGGACCGGGCGGCAACGCCCGCGGCCCCTCGGCACCGCCGCCTTCGGGCGCCGCCTCGGCCGCCGCGTCCTCCTCGGACGACTCGACCCGCGGCTCCGCGGCCGCCAGCGTCCCCGGCGTCAACTGCCCGTAGCCGGGCGGCGGCAGCTCCGTCGGCTGCAACGGCAGGAACAGCGTGAACGTCGAACCACGCCCCGGCTCGCTCGCCGCGTGGATCTCCCCGCCCAGCAGCCGAGCGAACTCCCGGGAGATCGACAGGCCGAGCCCCGTGCCCCCGTACTTCCGGCTGGTCGTGCCGTCCGCCTGCTTGAACGCCTCGAAGATCACCCGCATCTTGCTGGCCGCGATGCCGATCCCGGTGTCCGAGACCGCGAACGCCACCAGCGGCGCGTCCGCCGTCAACACCGAGCCGTTCTCCAGCATCTGCTGCCGGATCTCGTCCGGCACCTCGCCGCCCGCCGGCCGGATCACCAGTTCCACCGAGCCGGTGTCGGTGAACTTCACCGCGTTCGACAGCAGGTTCCGCAACACCTGCAACAGGCGCTGCTCGTCCGTGTGCAGCGTCGCCGGCAGCTCCGGCGACACCCGCACCGAGAACTCCAGGTTCTTCTCCGCCGTCAACGGCCGGAACGACGCCTCGATGTAGTCCACCAGCTGCACCAGGGCGATCCGGGTCGGACTCACGTCCATCTTCCCCGCCTCGACCTTCGACAGGTCGAGGATGTCGTTGATCAGCTGCAACAGGTCGGAGCCCGCCCCGTGGATCGTCTCCGCGAACTCCACCTGCTTTGGCGACAGGTTCGACTCCGCGTTGTCCGCCAGCAGCTTCGCCAGGATCAGCAGCGAGTTCAACGGCGTCCGCAGCTCGTGCGACATGTTCGCCAGGAACTCGGACTTGTACCGCATCGAGACGGCCAACTGCTCGGCGCGCTCCTGCAGTCCGCGCCTGGCCTCCTCGATCTCCGAGTTCTTCACCTCGATACGCCGGTTGGTCTCCGCCAGCAGGTCCGCCTTCTCGCGCAGCTCCGCGTTCCGGTCCTGGAGCTCCTTGCGCTGCTCCTCCAGCTCGCCGGTCTGCTCCTGGAGCCGCTCGGCCAACTCCTGCGACTGCTTCAGCAGCATCTCCGTCCGGGTGTTCACGCTGATGGTGTTGACGCTCGTCGCGATCATCTCGGCCATCTGCTCGAGGAAGTCCCGCTCGATCTGCGTGAACGGCTTGAACGACGCGAGTTCGAGCACGCCGAGCACCCGGTCGGTGAACTGCACCGGCAGCACCACCCCGTGCACCGGCGGTGCCTCGCCCAGCCCCGAGGAGATCTTCAGATAGCCCTCGGGCGTCGGCCCGAACAGGATCATCCGACGTTCCTCGGCCGCCGTGCCCACCAGCGACTCGCCCGGCCGGAACGACATCCCGTGCGCGCCGGCCGCGTAGCCGTAGGAACCGATCATCCGCAGCTCGTAGCTGCCGTCCTCGACCGGCCCCGCCACCACGTCCAGGTCACCGTCGGCCGGCACCGAGAGGAAGAACGCGCCGTGCTGCGCCGTGACCGTCGGCACCAGCTCGCTCATGATCAGGCTGGCCACGTCCTTCAGGTCGCGCCGCCCCTGCATCAGCGCCGAGATCCGGGCCAGGTTGCTCTTGAGCCAGTCCTGTTCCTTGGTCTTCAGCGTGGTGTCGCGCAGGTCGGTCACCATCCGGTTGATGTTCTCCTGCACCACCAGGATCTCGCCGGCCGCGTCCGTGTCGATCCGCACGCTGTGGTCGCCCCTGGTCACGAAGTTCGCCACCCGGGCGATGCCCCGCACCTGACGGGTGAGGTTCCCCGCCATCTCGTTCACCGAGTCCGTGAGGTCCTTCCAGGTCCCCGCCACGCCAGGCACCAGCGCCTGACCGCCCAACTGCCCCTCGATGCCCACCTCACGGGCCACCTTGGTGACCTGGTCGGCGAAGAGCGACAGCTGGTCGACCATCGTGTTCAGGGTCTCCTTGAGCTCCAGGATCTCCCCGCGCGCGTCGATGTCGATCTTCTTCGTCAGATCGCCCTGCGCGATGGCCATGGTGACCATCGTGATGTTGCGGACCTGCCCCGTGAGGTTGGACGCCATCTCGTTCACGGAGTCGGTCAGGTCCCGCCAGGTGCCGGAGACCCCGGGCACCTCGGCCTGGCCGCCGAGCTGGCCCTCGGTGCCCACCTCGCGCGCCACCCGCGTCACCTCGGCCGCGAACGACGACAGCTGGTCCACCATCCGGTTGACGGTGTCCGCGAGCTGCGCCACCTCGCCGCTGGCCTCCACGGTGACCTTCTTGGTCAGCTCGCCGTCGGCCACGGCCATGGCGACCTCGGAGATGTTCCGCACCTGACTGGTCAGGTTGGCCGCCATCAGGTTGACGTTGTCGGTCAGGTCCTTCCACGTGCCAGAGACGCCCCGCACCTGCGCCTGACCGCCGAGCCGGCCCTCGGTGCCCACCTCGCGCGCCACCCGCGTCACCTGGTCCGCGAACGAGGACAGCTGGTCCACCATCGTGTTCACCGTGTTGACCAGCACCAGGATCTCGCCCTGGGCGTCGACCGTGATCTTCCTGGTCAGGTCGCCCTCGGCCACCGCGGTCGTGACGTCCGCGATCTGACGCACCTGCAGCGTCAGGTTGTTGGCCATGCCGTTGACGGACTGGGTGAGGTCCTTCCAGGTGCCGGCCACGCCGTCCACCTTCGCCTGGCCACCCAGTCGGCCCTCGGTGCCCACCTCGCGGGCGACCCGGGTCACCTCCTCGGCGAAGGACGACAGCTGGTCCACCATCGTGTTGAGGGTGTCCTTCAGCTCCAGGATCTCGCCCTTGGCGTCCACCGTGATCTTCTGCGACAGGTCACCGCGCGCCACCGCCGTCGCGACCTGGGCGATCGCCCGCACCTGGTCGGTCAGGTTGGAGGCCATGCCGTTCACCGAGTCCGTCAACGCGCGCCACGTGCCCGCCACCCCGGACACCTGTGCCTGGCCGCCGAGCCGCCCGTCGGTTCCCACCTCGCGGGCCACCCGCGTCACCTGCTCGGCGAACGAGGACAGCTGGTCCACCATCGTGTTCACGGTGTTCTTGAGCTCGAGGATCTCGCCCCGCGCGTCGACGTCGATCTTCTGCGAGAGATCGCCCCGCGCCACCGCCGTCGTCACCTGCGCGATGTTCCGCACCTGCCGCGTCAGGTTCGACGCCATCTCGTTCACCGAGTCGGTCAGCGCCTTCCAGGTGCCGGAGACGCCCTCGACCTGCGCCTGACCGCCAAGACGGCCCTCGATGCCCACCTCGGTGGCCACCCGCGTCACCTGGTCCGCGAACGACGACAGTTGCTGGACCATCCGGTTGACCGTGCTCTTCAGCTCCAGCATCTCGCCGGACACGTCCACGGTGACCTTCTGCGAGAGGTCGCCGTTGGCCACCGCCGTCGTCACCTGCGCGATGTTGCGGACCTGCTCCGTCAGGTTGCGGAACGCGGTGTTCACCGAGTCCGTCAGGTCCTTCCAGGCCCCGGCCACCCCCAGCACCGACGCCTGACCGCCCAGCACGCCCTCGTCGCCGATCTCCCGCGCCACCCGGGTGACCTCGGACTGGAACGACGACAGCTGGTCCACCGTCCGGTTGACGGTGTTCTTCAACTCCAGCATCTCGCCACGGACGTCGACGGTCACCTTGCGCGACAGGTCGCCGTTGGCCACCGCCGAGGTGACCTGCGCGATGTCCCGAACCTGCGCCGTGAGGTTGCGGAACGCCGTGTTGACCGAGTCCGTCAGGTCCTTCCACGTGCCGGCGACGCCCTGCACCCGCGCCTGGCCCCCCAGGGCGCCCTCGGTGCCGATCTCCGTCGCCGTGCGCGTCACCTCGTCCGCGAACGCGCGCAGCGTCTCGGTCATGCCGTTGATCGTGTCCGCGAGCTGGGCGAACTCGCCGCGCGCCCGCACCGTGATCCGCTGCGTCAGGTCACCGTTGGCCACCGCCGTCGTCACGTGCGCGATCTCACGCACCTGCGCCGTCAGGTTCGCGGCCATCGAGTTCACCGAGTCGGTGAGGTCCTTCCAGACCCCGTCCACCCCGTCCACCCGCGCCTGCCCGCCGAACACACCCTCGGTGCCCACCTCGCGGGCGACCCGGGTCACCTCCTCCTGGAACGAAGAGAGCTGGTCCACCATGCCGTTCACGGTGTCCTTCAGCTCCTGCATCTCGCCGGCGACGTGCACCGTCACCTTGCGCGACAGGTCGCCGTTGGCCACCGCCTTGGTCACCTGGGTGATGTCACGCAGCTGCGCAGTCAACCGCAACGCCATCGTGTTGACCGAGTCCGTCAGCTCCCGCCACGGCCCGAACATCCCGCGGTCCTCGGCCTGACCGCCCAGCTTGCCCTCGGTGCCGACCTCGCGCGCGATCCGCGTGACCTCGTCGTGGAACGCGGAAAGCTGGTCGACGAGCCCGTTGACCGTGCGGCTCGTCTTCAGGAACTCGCCGCGCAACGGCCGCCACGTGCCCTGCCGGTCCCCCGGCACCCGCAGCTCCATCCGCTGCCCGAGATCGCCGTCCTCCACGGCCGAGAGCACCCGGCCCACCTCGGACAGCGGCCCCGTGACGTCCTCCACCAGGCCGTTCACATCGTCGATGGCCTTGCCCCAGGCGCCCTCGCAGACGCCCGGCTCCAGCCGCTCGGTCAGCCGGCCCTCCCGGCCGACCATCCGGCGCACCCCGGCCAGCTGACCCGTGACGTGCAGCCCCCGGTCCGCCACCTCGTTGTACACCGCGGCGATCTCGGCCATCGGCCCGTCGCCCGTGACCGTCAACCGCTTGCGCAGATTGCCGTCTCGCATGGCCTCCAAGGCCGAGAGCAGCCGGTTCAGGGCCACGGCGTCGACTTCGACCGTTCCGCTGCCCCGCGACCTCCTCGTTCGCGCACGCGTGCCGGCGCGCGCCGCTGCTCCCTCAGACACCACTGTGTCCCTCCCGCAGGATCGACCGTTCCACCCGGGCTTTCGCGTCGGGCCATCCCAGTGTTTCACTCTCCACGGACCGGGCGATAACAGTTCGGCAGCATCGCATAGCACTGTTTTCCCGGTCCGGGGGAAATCATCGGATGCGCCGTCCAAGGTGGCCGCCGACGTCAGTAACCTGGCTTCCGGCCGGCCATGCGGCGCCAGGCCAGAAACGAGCAAGCTTCTTTGGGGGAGTGACGTGATCACCGCGCGAGCTGCGGCCACCTTCGAGCCGGTTGGACGCTCGGTCGCGACCGCGCGGGGCTTCGTCCGGGACACCCTCCAGGGGTGGGGCCTGGCCGACCTCAT
Source organism: Streptomyces sp. NPDC127098 (assembly GCF_042722465.1). Lineage (NCBI taxonomy): Bacteria > Bacillati > Actinomycetota > Actinomycetes > Kitasatosporales > Streptomycetaceae > Streptomyces > Streptomyces sp. NPDC127098. Next base: position 2,882 of record NZ_JBHXFJ010000035.1, on the reverse strand, counting down.
CGAGGACGCCGTGGTGCTCACCAGCGAGTTGGTCACCAACGCCGTGGTCCACGCGGGCACGACCGCCGAGGTCCGCTGCCTGCGCGACAAGGAAGGCGTCCGCATCGAGGTCGTCGACCGCCACCCCGAGCGCGAGCTGCCGATGGCCGAGGTCTCCCGGGGCCAGCTCGACCTCAACAGCGAGGGCGGCCGCGGCCTGCTGCTGTGCGCCGCGCTCGCCGCCCGCTGGGGCGTCGACTACACGCCGTCCGAGAAGTGCGTGTGGTTCCGTCTCGACCAGCAGGTGCTGCCCGTCGGCACCCGCTCGGCCGGCCCCGTGCTCCCCGACGAGGCCCTGCCCGTCAGCGAGACGAGGGTCCGGGTCGGCGTCGTCCAGGTCGACCGCACCGACACCATCACCGTCTGGAACGAGGACGCCGCCGAGCTCTTCGGCTACCGGGCCGACCAGGTCGTCGGCAAGCCGCTCGCCGACCTCGCCGCCTGGCCCCAGACGCCGGGCACCGGCACCGGCATCGCCGAGGCGCTGGCGCTCTCCCGCTGGGAGGGCAGCTACGGGCTGCGCGACTCCGAGGGCCGCACCGTCCCCGTCTACGCCTGCCACCTGCGCGTCCGCGACGCCAAGGGCGACCCCTCGACCGTCTGTCTGATCGTCCGCGACCAGGAACGCGCCATCCTGCAGAGCCCCATCCGGCTGCCCCTGCAGTCCGGCGGCGAGGGCCTCGACCGCGGCCACGGCGACCCGCTCGACGCACTCATCGGCTCCCCGCCCCCCGACGACCTCGACAGCCTGCTCCAGCGCACCGTCGAGCGCGCCAGGGACATGCTCGACGGCGACGCCGCCTTCCTGCTGCTCGCCACCGACGACGAGACCGAGCTCGAGGTGCGCGCCACCACGGGCCTCCCGTCCGCCCGGCAGCGCTTCGCCCGCGTCCCCGTCGAGACCGGCAGCGGGCGCTACGGATCCGCCCGCATGCCCTCCGTCCACGACGACCTGGTCGGCGCCCCCGGCGCCGTCCCGCTCCTCACCGGCACCGGCATGCACGCCGTGGTCACCGTCCCCCTCAAGGTCGAGGGCCGGCTGACCGGTTCGCTCGGTGTCGCCTCCGAGACGCCCGGCCGCTACAGCAACGAGGAGGCGCTGCGCCTCCAGTTCGCCGCCGACCGGATCGCGCTGGCCGTCGAGTCCGCCCGTCTGACCGAGCTCGAGCGGCTGCGCCGCGGCTCGCTCGCCTTCCTCGTCGAGGCCTCGGAACTCCTCGCCGGCACCCTCGACCGCAACCAGACCCTGGCCCTGATGGCCCAGATGACCGTGCCCACGCTGGCCACCTGGTGCGCCGTCTACACCGTCCCCGAGCCCGGCTCGGAGCCCGTGCTCTCCTACGTGCTGCACGAGGACGAGGACCGCATCGACGGCATCAAGGCGCTCCTGGAGCGCGTCGAGCCGCCCGACCCGGACATCGCGCTCGGCGTGCGCCCCTGGCAGGCGCCCTCCGAGGCGGCACGCAGCACCGCGCTGCGCACCTCGCTCCGCAGCCTCGGCCTGGGGCGGCTCCCCTCGGAGTCCGAGCCGCCCGGCATCAGCCTGAGCACCGCGGCGGCCGTGGGCGGCGAGACCATCCTGCTGCCGCTGATCGCCCGCAACCGGGTCATCGGCCTGCTGGCCCTCGGCAAGCCCACCGACGAACGGTTCCGCCAGGACATCCTGGAGCTCGCCGAGGACCTGTCACGGCGTGCGGCCCTCGCGCTGGACAACGCCCGGCTCTACAGCGAGCGCACCGCCATCAGCCAGTCCCTGCAACGCAGCCTGCTGCCCCCGGAGTTGCCGGAGATCGACGGCGTCGACGTGGAGGTCATCTACCGCGCCGCCGGCGAGGGCAACGAGGTGGGCGGCGACTTCTACGACGTCTTCCCCATCCGCGAGGGCGCCTACGGCTTCGCCATCGGGGACGTCTGCGGCACGGGGCCGCTGGCCGCGTCGGTCACCGGCCTCGCCCGGCACGCGCTGCGGCTGCTGGCCCGGGAGGGGCTCGGCGGTCCCGCCGTTCTGGAGCGGCTCAACACCGCCATTCTCGAAGAGGGGCCGCGCGGCCGCTTTCTGACGCTGCTCTACGGCGAACTGTGGCCGAAGCCCGAGGGCGGCGCGCTCCTCAAGATGGTCTGCGCGGGCCACCCGCTGCCGCTGCGGCTCACCCCGGACGGCCGCGTGGAGCCGGCCGCCAGCCCGCAGCCGCTGCTGGGGGTCATGGACGACCTGGAGTTGTTCGAGCAGAGCATCACCCTCGACCCGGGTGACGTGCTGCTGTGCGTCACGGACGGCGTCACCGAACGCCGGGAGGGCACGCGGATGTTGGGCGACGACGGCCTCGCGGACGTGCTCGCCCCCTGCACCGGTCTCACCGCCGGCGCGGTGGCCGCGCGGGTGCTGCGCGCCGTCGAGCGATTCGCCCCCAACCCGCCCTCGGACGACATGGCCATCCTGACCCTGCGGATCCCGGAATAGCAGAAAGGCCCCCGCCGAATGGCGGAGGCCTTTCTGATGATTCAGTACTGCGGAGCCCCAAAACGGAATCGAACCGTTGACCTTCTCCTTACCATGGAGACGCTCTGCCGACTGAGCTATTGGGGCGATATGTCCGGCGGCGACCTACTCTCCCACACGGTCCCCCATGCAGTACCATCGGCGCTGGCAGGCTTAGCTTCCGGGTTCGGAATGTAACCGGGCGTTTCCCCACCGCCATGACCACCGGAACCCTACAAGGGCACCTTCACGCTGGTCATACAGCGAATTTCACAGTGGACGCGAGCATCTATGGACAAGCCCTCGGCCTATTAGTACCGGTCAACTCCACCTCTCACAAGGCTTCCATCTCCGGCCTATCAAC
>NZ_JBHXFJ010000034.1:0-81123 GCF_042722465.1 Streptomyces sp. NPDC127098 | reverse complement strand
GTCCCTGCGCCGTTGGAGTGACGGGGGTGGGGCGGCGTCAGCGCGACTGCTGGGCCGGCACTCCCTTGCTCAGGCTGTCGCCCGCCTTGTCGTCGTCATCGTCGAACGACACGGCCGCGACCTGGGCGCCGGTCAGCGTGGCCAGCATCTCGCGGACGTTGGTCAGCTGGGCGTTGATGCTGTCCCGACGGTTGGTCAGCGCCGCCAGCTCACGCTCGGACTCGCTGCGGATCCGGTCGGCCTTGGCGTTGGCGTCCGCCACGATGTCCTCGGCCTGGCGCTGCGCGGTCTCCACCGTCTGGCGGGCCCGGCGCTCGGCGTCAGTGCGCATCTTCTCGGCCTCCAGGCGCAGCTGCTCCGCCCGGTGCTCGATCTCCGCGAGCCGCTTCTCGGCCTTGGCCTGACGGGACGCCAGGTCGCGCTCCGACTGCTCGCGCCGCTTGGCCAGGTTGGTCTCGAAGTCGGCCGCCGCCTGGGCCGCCTTGGCGCGGGTGTCCTCGAAGAGGGCGTCCGCCTCCTCGCGCTTGTTCTGCGCGTCCTTCTCGGCCTCGGCGCGGGTCGCGGCGGCGTCGCTCTGCGCCTTGTCGACGATCCGCGCGCCCTCGTCCTCGGCCTTGGCCTTGCGCTCGGCCGCGTACGCCTCGGCGTCGTTGCGAACCTGCTGCGCGGCACCCTCGGCGAGCTCACGGTGCTGCTCGGCGGCCCGACGGGCCTCCTCACGCAGGTCCTTCGCCTCCTCCTCGGCGAGGCGGAGGATCTTCTCGACGCGGGCACCGAGGCCGGCGTACGACGGCTCGGCGTCGGTGATGGCCGCCTGCGCGTTCTGCGTCTCGAGGTGGAGCTCCTCGATCCGCTTCTCGAGCGAGGTGATCCGAGCGAGTGCGCTGTCGCGGTCGGCAACGAGCTTCGAGATGCGGTCGTCCACCTGCCCGCGGTCGTATCCACGCCGCACGAGCTCGAAGCCGAAGGGGGAGGAAGTTTCGCTCATGGTTTCCTGTCGATTCCAGACGGGTTCAGTGAGTTGGTCGTGTGGGCCTGGGCGTGGGGCCTGAGGTCGAGCTCCTAAGCCTACGGTCCGAACGGGTCCATGCCCTCGGAGGCATCATCCTAGGGGGCAAACCGGCGTGTCTTCGAGCGGAACAGGTATCTGTGTGGAGAATGTTCGCCCCATCCGCTCAATCGAGTGGCCATATGGACGGGCGGCCGTGACCCACCCTCACGCCCCCGGGCGCCGCCCGCCGGGGCGCGGCGGACCACTGCCCGCGGCGGCCACGTTGCCCGGCGGCTTGGCGCCCCGACCACCGTTCTTCCCACTGGGCTTGGGCGCCTCGAACGACTCCAGGGCCTCCAACACGTCCTGCACGCGCGAGATCTCGGCGTTGATGTCCTCGCGCCTGCGGGTGAGCCGCTCCAGTTCGCGCCGGCCCTCCTCGACCGTGCGCTTCGCCTCGCGCTCCGCGTCGGCCTTGGTCTGCTGGGCCTCCCGCACCACCCGCGCCCGCTGCTGCTCGGCCTCCTTCAGCAGCGACTCCGCCTTCTTCACCGCCGCGATCCGCACCTTGCTCGCCTCGGCGTTGGCCTCCGCGACCAGCTTCTCGGCGGTGGCCCGCGCCTCGGCGCGCTGCTCCTCGGCCGCCTTCATCAGCTTGTCGACGCGCTCGCCCGCCGCCCGCGCCTGCTCGGCCGACTCGCGCCTGGCCCGGTCGTGCAGCTCCTCGACCTCGGACTCGATGCGCGAACGCAGCTCCTCCGCCCGGTCCCTTATCGCCGCCGCGTCCCGACGCGCCTCGTCCAGCAGCTGGTTGGCGTCCCTGCGGGACGTCTCGACGAGCTCGCTGCCCGCCTCCTGAGCGTCCGCGATGAGCCGGTTGGCCTCCTTGCGGGCCGCGGCCACCATGGTGTCGGACTGCTCCTCGGCGGTCGCCGCGATCCGCAGCGACTCCTCCTGGGCCTTCGCCAGCAACTCGTCGGCCTGCGCCGCCGCCTCGCCGCGCTTGCGGGACGCCTCGCGGCGTGCCCGGTCCTGGATCTCGTCCGCCTCGGCCCTGGTCCGCTCCGCGTACCGGGTCGCCTCGACGCGCAGCCGCTCGGCCTCCGCGATCGCGTCCTTGACGGTGCGTTCGGCGAGGGCGGAGGCCGCCTCCTTCTCCTCGGCCGACTCGCGCAGCACCCGGGCGGCCTCCCGCTCCGCCTCCGCGCGGTGCGTGGCGATCTCCGCCTCCGCCGCCTCGCGCAGCCCGGAGACCGAGTCCCGCACCTGCTGCGCCTTGTGCTCGGCCGCCGCCACCAGCGTGTCGGCGCGCCGCTCGGCCTCGTCCAGCCTGGCGCGCGCCGCGGCGAGCAACTCGTCGCTCTGCTCGCGCGCCTGGGCGCGCTCGGCGTGCGCCGCGTCCCGCGCGTCCGCGAGCAGCACGTCCGCCTCGCGGCGCAGCCGCGCCGCCTCCTCCTGCGCGGCCGCCAGCGCCTCGGCCGCCTCGGCCGCCGTGCGCTCGGCCGCCGCCCCGGCGTCGGCCCGCACCCGGTCCGCGGCCTCCCGGGCCTCGTCCCGCAGCCGGTCGCCCTCGGCGATGGCCTCGCCGCGCAGCCGGATCGCCAGCTCCTCGCCCTCCGAGCGGAACCTCGCCGCGTCGTTGAGTGCCTCGTCCCGCAGCTGCTGGGCGGCCTGCTCGGCCTGCTCCGTGAGCGACCTGATCCGGTCGGCCGCCTCCACGCGCAGCCGCTCGATGTCCGCGTTGGCCTCGGCCCGCAGCCGGTCCGCCTCGACCCGCGCCTCGACGAGCGCCTCCTCGGCGGCGACCAGCCGCCGCTCGGCCTCGGTCCGCAGCCGCTCCAGCTCCGCCGACGCCGCGTCACGCTCCGCCCGGGCCGCCTCCCTGGCCTCCGCCCGCACCCGACGGGCCGTCTCCTCGGCCTCCTGGGTGGTGCGCTCGGCGTGCTCGGCGGCCTCGACGCGCAGCTTCTCGGCCTCGCTGCGCGCCTTCTTCAGCGACTGCTCGGCCTGGTTGCGCAGCGTGGTGGCGCGCTCGATCGCCTCGGTGCGGACCCGCTCGCTCTCGCTGGTCGCCGAGTTCCGCAGCTCCTCGGCGTCGGCCTTGGCCTGGGCGAGCAGCTCCTCGGCCCGCGCCGCCGCCTCCTGGATCTGCTGCACCGACTCGCGGCGCGCCTCGGCCCTGGTGCGCTCGCCCTCCTCGACGGCCTCCGCCCGCAGCTGCTCGGCCTCGCCGCGCAGCCGCCTGGCCTCCTCCTGGAGCTCGACCGTCTTGGCCCGGTACTCCTTGGTGTCGTCCTGCGCGGCGCCCTTGAGCTGCTCGGCCACGTCGTGCGCCTCGGCGCGCAGCCGGTCGGCCTCCGCCTCGGCCTCCGCCCGGAGCCGCTCGGCCTCCTCGGTCGCCGCCTTGGTGGTGGCCTTCGCCTCGGCCGCCGCCTTGGTCAGCACCTCCTCGGCGGTGCGCGCCGCCTCGGCCAGCTGGGCCGCGTACTCCTCGGCCGACTTGGAGCGCGCCTCCTCGGCCGCCCCGGCCAGCACCCGCTCCGCCTCGGCGCGCGCCTCGTCCAGCGCGTGCTGCGCCTCGGCGCGGCGGTTCTCCGCGTCCCTGGTGGCCTCGGACACCATGCGCGCGATCTCGGCCTTGGCCGTCGCCGCGCGCTGCTCGTACTCGGAGTCGGCCGCGGCCCTGCGCTTGTCGGCCTCCGCGGCGGCCTCCGTGACCAGCCGCTCCGCCTCCTCGCGGGCCGCGCGCAGCTCGGTCTGCGTCGCCGCGGCGCGCTCCTCGGCCTTGCGCACCAGCGCGGCCGCCTCGCGCCGCCCCGAGTCGGCCTCCTGCGCCGTCGAGGCGCGCAGCCGCTCGGCGTGCTCGCTGGCCTCCTGGGCCTGCGCCGACGCGGCGGCCAGCAGCCGCTCCGCGTCCGCCCTGGCCCGCCGCACCAGCTCGTCGGCCTCGGCGCGCGCCGCCTCCGCGTCGGCGGCGAGCCGCTGCCTGGTCTCCTCGGTCAGCCGCAGCGCCTCGGCCCGCGCCTGGCTGACGGTCCGCTCGGCCTCGGCCCTGGTCTCCTGCAGCAGCCGCTGCGCCTGCGCCTCGCTCCGGGCCCGCAGCTGCTCGGCCCAGGCGACGTTCTCGTTGACGTGGGACTCGACGGTGGAGCGGCGCTGCGCCAGCTCCTCGTCGAGGCGCTGCCGGCGGCCGACGGCCTCGGCGTGCAGCTCCGCCTCCATCCGGGCGCGCTGCTCGGCCTGCTCCTGGAGCACCCGCTGGGACCTGGTCCTGGCCTCCCGCAGCTCGCGCTCGGCCTCGGCACGCATCTGGTCGGCCTGGTGGTGGGCGCTGCGCAGCAGCTGCTCCGCGTGGGACTGGGCGTCGCCGTAGACCGGCCGCAGGGCAAGGGCGCGGCGCACCTCGTGCAGCTTGGCACGCAGCACCTCGACCTGATAGCCGAGGTCGTCGGCGTGATCGACCGCCTTGTCGCGCTCCTTCTTCAGCCGACCCATCTCGGCTTCGAGCTGCGAGAGGTGGTCGTCAGCCTGGGTGGTGTCGTAGCCAGGCACCGCGCGGTCCCATCCGTCCCCTGGTCGTGGTGTAGCAGATCCGGTCATCGGCCGAACTCGGGACGAGAATCACGTCACTGCCCCGGCTGGGCCACTCTACCGGCCGGGGCAGCGCGCGTCAGTGGCCCGAGGGGTCTCCTGGTGCCTGCGGGGCGGCGGCGGTCACGATTTCCGTGAGCACTCCGTGACAGTCCTTGGGGTGCAGGAACGTGATGCGCGAGCCCATGGAGCCGCGCCGTGGCCGGTCGTAGAGCACCCGGACGCCCTTCTCCCCGATGGCCTGGGACTCGGCGTCCACGTCGTCGGTGCCGAAGGCGATGTGGTGCACGCCCTCACCGTTCTTGGCCAGCCATTTTCCGACGGGCGAGTCGTCCCTGATCGGCTGGAGCAGCTGGAGGTAGGAGGCGCCGCCGTCGTCGGTGCCGTTGATGCGGAGCATGGCCTCGCGGACGCCCTGTTCCTCGTTGACCTCGGAGTGGTGGACCTCGAAACCGTAGGTGGCACGGTAGAACTCGACGGTGGCGTCGAGATCGAAGCAGGCGATCCCGATGTGATCGATTCGAGTCAACATCCCCCTAGTGCACCGCCCTTGGCGCGGCGGTGCAACGTGCCCACCGTCACAGGTACGCGGCGGTGACCTTCTCCGTCACGCTCTGTAGATTGGTGTGAACGATCGTTCACTCCCGAGATCTCCGCGGAGGGACCCATGACCATGACATCCTCGCGACGGCGTCCGTCCGGCGGCGGCTCGGTGATCGTCGCCGGCGCCAGGACCCCGATGGGCCGGCTGCTGGGCTCCCTGAAGTCGTTCTCCGGGGCCGAGCTCGGCGGCTTCGCCATCGAGGCCGCCCTGAGCCGGGCCGGCGTCGCGCCCGAGCAGGTGGAGTACGTGATCATGGGGCAGGTGCTCCAGGCGGGTGCCGGCCAGATCCCCGCCCGGCAGGCCGCCGTGCGGGCCGGCATCCCGCTCTCGGTGCCCGCGCTCACCGTCAACAAGGTGTGTCTCTCCGGGCTCGACGCCATCGCGCTGGCCGACCAGCTGATCAGGGCCGGCGAGTTCGACGTGGTCGTGGCCGGCGGCCAGGAGTCCATGACCAACGCGCCGCACCTGCTGCCCAAGTCCCGGGAGGGCGTCAAGTACGGCGCGGTGCAGATGCTGGACGCGATGGCGCTCGACGGGCTCACCGACCCGTTCGACGGCATCGCGATGGGCGAGTCGACCGAGCGGTACAACGCGAAGCTCGGCATCACCCGTGAGGAGCAGGACGCGGTCGCCGCCGCCTCCCACCAGCGCGCCGCGGCGGCCCGCGAGGCCGGCCTGTTCGACGCCGAGATCGCCCCGGTGGCCATCCCGCAGCGCAGGGGCGCCCCCGTGGTGTTCGCCGCGGACGAGGGCATCCGCCCGACCACCACGGTCGAGTCGCTGGCCCGCCTCGCCCCCGCCTTCGCCGGCGAGGGGACCATCACGGCCGGCTCCGCCTCCCAGATCTCCGACGGCGCCGCGGCTGTCGTCGTCATGTCCCGGGCCAGGGCCGAGGAGCTCGGCCTCGGCTGGATCGCCGAGATCGGCGCGCACGGCAACGTCGCCGGCCCCGACAACTCGTTGCAGTCGCAGCCCGCGAACGCGATCCGGCGGGCGCTCGACCGGGAGGGGCTGACCGTCGACGACCTCGACCTGATCGAGATCAACGAGGCGTTCGCGGCCGTCGCCGTGCAGTCAATGAAGGACCTCGGGATCGGCCCCGAAAGGGTGAACGTGAACGGCGGTGCCATCGCCCTCGGCCACCCCATCGGCATGTCGGGCGCCCGGCTCGCCCTGCACGTGGCCCTCGAACTCGGCCGCCGCGGCGGCGGCGTCGGCGCGGCCGCGCTGTGCGGCGGCGGCGGCCAGGGCGACGCCCTGATCCTCCGCGTCCCCGCCCGCTCGTGACCGCGGCGCGGACCGTGGACGTGGCGGCGCTGGTCGCCCAGGCCAGGGAGGGCAGGCCCCGGGCCGTCGCCCGGCTGATCTCCCTGGTCGAGGGCGCCTCGCCGCTGCTGCGCGAGGTGATGGCCGCGCTCGCCCCACACACCGGCCACGCCTATGTCGTCGGCATCACCGGCGCCCCCGGCGTCGGCAAGTCCACCTCCACCTCGGCGCTGGTCACCGCCTACCGCCGCGCCGGCCGGCGGGTCGGTGTGCTGGCCGTCGACCCCTCGTCCCCCTTCTCCGGCGGGGCGCTCCTCGGCGACCGCATCCGGATGGGCGAGCACGCCTCCGACCCCGGCGTCTACATCCGCTCCATGGCCACCCGGGGCCACCTCGGCGGCCTGGCCTGGGCCGCCCCCCAGGCGGTGCGGGTGCTGGACGCGGCCGGCTGCGACGTGATCCTGGTCGAGACGGTCGGCGTCGGCCAGTCCGAGGTGGAGATCGCCGCCCAGGCCGACACCACGGTGGTGCTGCTCGCCCCCGGGATGGGGGACGGGGTGCAGGCCGCCAAGGCCGGCATCCTGGAGGTCGGGGACGTCTTCGTGGTCAACAAGGCCGACCGGGACGGTGCGGACGCCACGGTCCGCGAGCTCAACCACATGCTGGGCCTCGGCGAGACCCGCGCCCCAGGCGACTGGCGCCCCACGGTGGTCAGGGCGGTCGCCGCCCGCGGCGAGGGCGTGGACGACGTCGTCGCCGCGCTCGACAAGCACCGCGCCTGGCTCGACGAACACGGCGAGCTCGCCGCCCGCCGGCATCGCCGCGCCGCCCGCGAGGTCGAGACCATCGCCGTCACGACCCTTCGCGAACGCATCGCCGACCTCCGCGGCGACCGCCGCCTCACCGCCCTCGCCGACCGCATCCTGGCCGGCACGCTCGACCCCTACGCGGCGGCCGACGAGCTGGTGACGGGGGTGGTGGCGGGGGAGGGGTGACGGGGGCGCACCGACCGTCCCCGGCGGGCGGCCCTGTTGTGGGGAGCGGTGCGGCCTCATATCGTCAGCCGCTATGGACGGGTCAACTCGCCGCATGCGTGCCCTGCTTCTCGACGCCCCCGGCTCTCCCGACACCCTGCGCCGCGCCGAACTGCCGGTGCCCGAGCCCGGCCCCGGTCAGGTGCGGGTGCGGGTCGAGGCGTGTGGTCTCAACCCGGTGGACTACCAGGTCGCCGCGGGCGGGCACCCGGACTGGAGCTGGCCGCACGTCCTCGGGCTCGACGTGGCCGGCACCGTGGACGCCGTCGGCGCCGGCGTGACCGACCCCTCGCCCGGGCAGCGCGTCGCCTATCACGGCGACCTGCGTGCGCCCGGCGGCTTCGCGGAGTACGCGCTGGCCGACGCGACGACCCTGGCCCGGGTGCCGGACGCGCTCGACCCCGTGGTGGCCGCCGCGTTGCCGTGCGCCGGCATGACCGCCCACCAGGCGGTGGTGCGACGGCTGCGGGTGGCCGCCGGGCACACCGTCCTGGTGACCGGTGGCGCGGGCGGTGTCGGCGGCTACGCCGTGCAACTGGCCGCGCTGGCCGGGGCCCGGGTGATCGCGACGGCGTCCGCGGGCAACGCCGAGCACCTGCGGAAGCTCGGGGCCGACGAGGTCGTCGACTACCGGGCGGAGGACGTCCACGCGCGGGTGCGCGAGCTGACGGAGGGGCGCGGCGTCGACGCGATCGTCGACACGGTCGGGCCCGACTCCGCCACGGCCGGCCTCGCCCTGCTGGCGCACGGCGGCGGTGTCGCGGCCGTCGCCGGCCGCCCCGACCTGACGGCGGTCGCACCGTTCGGCACCGCCCCTTCGGTCCACGAGATCGCGCTGGGCGCGGCGTACAGCCACGGCGACGAACGCGCCCGCGCCACCCTGTCGTCGACGCTGACCGAGCTGTTCGCGCTGGTGGGCGACGGCCGTCTTGATCCGATGGTGGCCCGCGCACTCACCCTCGAGGAGGTCCCCGCGGGCCTGACCGAGCTGGCCGGCCGACACGTCCGGGGCAAGCTGGTGCTCTCCCTGGCCTGACCCGCGTGCGTCGGCGGGGAGCCGGCCGGCCGCTCCCGTCGTCCGGCCGCGTCGCTCAGCCGGCGAGGAACTTCAGCACTCGCTCGTTCACCACGTCGGGCTGTTCCAGGAAGGGGAAGTGGCCCACGCCCTCCAGCAGAACGCCGTCGGAGCCGGCGGGCAGGGCGCTCACGATGTCGTCGAGCGTCCGCGCGTCGACGACCGGGTCCTCCGCGCCGTGGAGGTAGAGCGTCGGCTGCGTGGGCAGCTCGGCCAGGACCCTGCCCATCTCCCACCGGTCGGTGCCGAAGGTCTCCGGGTGGAAGTTGTCGCGGTAGAGGCCGAGTCCGGAGCGGAGGTTGGCCGGCTCGCGCAGCGCGTCCTTGCCGGCCTGGCGGTCCGGGGTGCTGTCGAAGCCGGGGACGTGCCCGCTCCAGTGCTGCCAGAGCCAGTCGAGGTAGCCGAAGTCGTTCACCGGCACGATCTGGTCGGCGACGCCCATCTGGAAGAAGTAGAAGTGGCTGTTCTTGTGGATCTGGACGGGGTCCGTCGCCTTGCGGTCGTAGAAGCGGACGGGCGGCACGTCGGCCACCACGACCTTCGACCAGCGCTCAGGCGCGTGCGCCGCGGCACCCCAGGTGGCGAAGCCGCCCCAGTCGTGCCCGATGACGATCGCCCGGTCGTCGCCGCCCAGGGCCTCGTGCAGGGCGTTGGCGTCGTCGATCAGCTCCGCGATCCGCATGCTGCCGCTCGGGGGAACCTGCGTCGGCGCGAAGCCGCGCAGGGCGGGCGCGACCACGCGGTAGCCGGCGTCGGCCAGCACCGGCATCAGGTGCCGCCACATGCTGGGGGCCTCGGGGAACCCGTGCAGCAGGAGGGCGAGGGGGCCCTGGCTGTCGCCCTGTTCCAGGTAGAAGAAGTCGATGCCGTTGGCGGTGATCCGCTTCTGTTCCATGTCTGGTCATTCCTCGTGTCATAGCCCGAGAAGGGCTGTAACGAACGTTCCATCCAGAGCGTAGCGCGTCTGGAGCGAACGTTCCAACCAGTACTGTGGTGAGATGACCGACACCGCCCTCGGCACCCGCGACCGCATCGTCCAGACCACCTCGCGCCTCATGCAGCGGCAGGGGTACGAGGGCACGGCGATCAAGCAGATCTCCCAGGAGGCACGCGTCGCGCTGAGCTCCGTCTACCACTTCTTCCCGAACGGCAAGCAGGAGCTCGGCATCGCCGCCATCCGACACGCCGACGTGGAGTTCGCCGACATCCTGCGCGAGGCGATGGCCAGTACCGACGACCCGGCCGAGGCCATGGTCGCCACGGCCGAGCTGCTCATCACCCACCTGCGGAACTCCGACTGGCTCGACGGCTGCCCGATCACGGCCACCGCCCTGGAGACGGCGAGCCGCATCCCCGAGATCCAGCAGGCCGTCGCCGACACGTTCGACCACTGGCGGACCCTGATCGCCGACAAGCTGCGCGCCGAGGGCGCCGGCATCGCGGAGCAGGACGCGCACGACCTCGCGCACACGGTCATCAACACCCTGGAAGGCGCCGAACTCACGGCCCAGGTGACCCGCAGCGGTGAACCCCTGGAAATCGCCGGCCGCCACCTGGCCCGCCTGGTCGACTCCTACCGCCAGGGCCCCACAAGGTGTGATCGGTAGGGCGGCGGCGACGACCACCCTGGGCGGGTCCGAACCGTCCGGCGGCACGGGCGGGCGGATGCGAGCCGGTGACCGGTCCTTCCGGCCCTCCCGGCGACCGTCCACCGTCGAGAGGAACTTCCGTCCGTGAGGATCATGACCTGGCTCGTCGCGATCGTCGGCCTCGGGCTGACCGTCCCCTACGTGATCGGGGGGCTACGCGGCGACGGCACATCCGACTGGCTCAACGGCTTCCTCGCCGGGCCGATCCTGTTGCTGTTCGTGGTGCCCGACCTCGTCCTCCTGCGGAGGCTGACGGGCCGGGGCGGCCGCCTCGCGCGCGGGGACGTGCCGAGGGCGTTCGACGGGGCGCCCATCGCCATCGGCACCGTGGTGTCGACGGCGCGGACCGGGCTCTCCGTCAACGACCAGCCCCAGCAGGACATCCAGCTCGACGTCGACACCACCGACGGCCGGTCGTTCCGGGCCGTGCTGCGGCGCGTCGTGGACCTCACCGAACTGGCCACGCTCAGGCCCGGGCTCCAACTGCCCGTCAGGTACCGCCCCGGCGACGAGGGCGGCCGAGTGGCGCTGGCCACGGACGCCGATCCGCGGGAGGTGCAGCGCACGCTCAGCCGCGTCCAGCTGGCCAAGGGGCAGATCACGCCGCGGCAGCTGCGGATCGCCGAGGAGGGCGTCGACGCGACCGCCGTCGTCCTGGCGATGGCCCCGACCGGCGAGGTTCGTCACGACGCCGCGGTGGTGGACCTGACGCTCCGGGTGACGCGCGCCGACGGCTCGATGTTCGACATCGCGCAGCGCAAGAACGTGCCTGGTGCCGCGGTGGCGCGACTCCAGCCCGGCATGGTGGTGCGCGCCCGCTACCTCCCGCACGACGAGAGCGAGGTCGAGGTGGTCACCCCGGCCCACCAGGACGTGCCGTGAGCGTCGCCCCCACGGCCCGGCCGGGAAGGCGCTCGCTCACGGGACCACGGCCGGCTGCTCGAGCAGCGACGACCCGCAGTACGCGGGATCGGGGTGCTCGGCCAGCTCGATCACCCGGTCGAGCTTCCGCCCCGCCTCCTGCAACTCGCCGACCATCGTGGCGATGCGGGCGCGCTCGGCGCGCAGCCGCTCCAGCACCTCGGCCTGCGCGTGCCCCGTGTCGACGCACGGCAGGATCGTCGCGATCGTGCGGCTGCTGAGCCCGGCGGCGTAGAACTGCTGGATGAGCCGCACCCGCTCGACCGCGGAAGCCGGGTAGACCCGCTGGCCGCTCGGGGTGCGCTCGGAGCGGAGGATGCCCTGCTGTTCGTAGTAGCGGAGCGCGCGGGCGCTCACGTTCGCCCTGCTGGCCAGTTCGCCGATCCGCACGACGCGCTCCCTCCGGTGTGGCGCACGACACGCGTCGCGTCGCCGTGCTCGACTTGCCCTTGACGTCGACGTCAAGTTTTAGCGTAGCCGACGAGGACGGACGCGACCGCGCCCGTCAGCGAACCGAAGGGACCACCATGGACGTCACCGGCTCGATCGCGCTCGTCACCGGCGCGAACCGCGGCATCGGCCGCCGCTTCGTCGACGAGCTGCTCGCCCGCGGGGCCGCCAAGGTCTACGCCACGGCCCGCCGGCCCGAGTCGATCGACGCGTCCGACCCGCGGGTCGAGGCGCTGCGCCTCGACCTCCTCGACGCCCAGTCGGTGACGGACGCCGCCGCCGCGGCCCCCGACGTCACCCTGCTCGTCAACAACGCCGGCATCGCGACGCGGACCAGGCTGTTGACCGACGACCTCGACCCCCTCCGCCGCGAACTCGACACGCACCTCTTCGGCACCCTCGGCGTGATCCGCGCCTTCGCGCCGGTCCTCGCGGCCAACGGCGGCGGAGCGGTGGTGAACATGCTGTCGGCGCTCTCGTGGTTCGCCACGCCCGGCGCCGGCGCCTACTCCGCGGCCAAGGCCGCCGAGTGGAACATGACCAACGCCCTCCGCCTCGAACTCGCCGACCAGCGGACCCTGGTCCAGGGCGTGCACCTGGGGCTCGCCGACACCGACATGGCAGCCGACTTCGACCTGCCGAAGATCGACCCGGCGGACGTCGCCCGGGCCAGCCTCGACGGCGTGGCCGCCGGCGCGGTCGAGGTGCTGGTCGACGACACGGCCCGCTTCGTGAAGGCCGGCCTCGCGGGCGACCCGGCGGAGCTCTACGCCAAGCTGGGCCTCTGACGGCTCAGGGCACCATGGCGAGGACGCCCGGCCATATCGTCGGCCGGGAGATGTCGCAGCGTGGTGGGCGGCTCGTCGGCGGCCCTCGCCTCCGCCGCCGCGTAGGTCGTCTCCGGCCCGTCCGGCTCCCACTCCCGGGGGAACCCGTGCCTTCGCGGCCGCCGCCAGGAGCAGGCCGACTCCTCCTCGTCGTGTCGCCGCCGCTCGACACCCTGTCCCGAGCGGTGCGGCACTCGCGCTGCCGCACTGCGGCGTTGCGGGGCCGCTTTCCCCCACCTGGTGTCGCTGGCCTTGCCGGGCCGCTGAGTCACGCCTCGTCGAATACTAGTTCTGGCGATAGTATTGTGGCCAATAGTATCGCCACCACTAGAAAGTTGAGGTCTCTGTGCGGCGCTTCATCGGACGGCAGCGTGAGCTGGGAGTCCTCCAAGATGTCCTCGACGAGGTCCGCTCCACCGGGGAGGGGCGGTGTCTTCTCATCCGGGGGCGGCGCCGGGTGGGCAAGTCGAGCCTCGTGGAGGAGTTCCTGGGGCGGGCCGACGGAGTGCCCAGCTTGTTCTACACGGCGGCGGGGCTCCCGGCCGAGGGAGAGCTGGCCGAGCTCGTCGAGGCGGTCGCGGGTTCGACCCTGCCGGATCGGGCGCTGTTCGTCGAGGAGCGGCCCCGGCAGTGGAGCGCGGCGTTCCGCCTACTGGCCGAGATCCTGCCCGATGACGCTCCAAGCGTGTTGGTGATGGACGAGGTGCCCTATCTCATGGGGCGCGTCGACGCCTTCGAGGGCATGCTGCAACGGGCGTGGGACCGGCAGCTGAGCCGCAAGCCGGTGCTGCTCCTGCTTGTCGGTTCTGACCTTTCCATGATGGAGGCGCTCAACAGCTACGAGCGGCCCTTCCACCAACGGGGGAGCGAGATGGTCGTCGGTCCCCTGAACCCCGCAGACATCGCCAGCATGCTCGACCTCGCTGCGGCCGAGGCGTTCGACGCGGCACTGGTCACCGGAGGGCTACCCCTCATCCTGCGCCAATGGTCTCCCGGACAGAGCGTGTGGGACTTTCTCCAGACCTCCCTGGACAGCCCGATCTCCGCGCTTCTCGTATCGGCGGAACGCTCGCTCGCGGCGGAGTTCCCGCCGCAGGCGATGGGCAGAGAGGTGGTGCGAGCCATCGGCGCGGGGGAGCGGACCTTCACCAACATCGCGCGGGCGGCGGGGGGGATCGCCCACACCACGCTCACCAGGGCGACCGAGCTGCTGACGCGAAAGGGCATGGTGGCCGCCGAACTGCCGGTTTCGCTGCGCCCGTCGAAGGAGCGCCGCTACCGCGTGACAGATCCCTATCTTCGATTCTGGCTGACGTTCCTCGAACCACACATGGCGGAGATCGAGCGTATGCGTGGTGACTTGACGCTGGCACGGATCAGGGAGCGGTGGACCGCCTGGCGCGGCCGGGCGGTCGAACCGTTGATCCGCGAGTCCCTGGCCCGGCTGCTGCCGGATGGTGAACTCCCCGCCGCCCCCGTGGTCGGTGGCTACTGGACCCGTGGCAACGAGGTGGAGATCGACCTGGTGGGCGCGGACCGGCAGCCGGTCGCCAAGCGTCTGTTGTTCCTTGGCTCGATCAAGTGGCTCGAGCAGTCGCCGTTCGACGCGCACGACCTGGCCGCACTCCACAGGCACCGGGCGGCTGTGACGGAGGACCCGGTGCCGCTGGTGGGAGTCTCCCGTAGTGGCGTGAAATGTACCGGGCTGACCGCGACCTACGGGCCGGAGGAACTCATCGCCGCATGGCGCCACGATTCAGCCGGCCGGGCTGGCAGGCGCTGACGGCACAGGCGTGGCGCTGGCTCGGAAGGAGAGCTCCTGTAGCCGTCCGGTCAACAACAACCCAGAGACGAAGGAGAGTTGCCGGTTCCGGACCCGTTCCGCCTCGTCCGACGTCGGCGCCGGTGGCGCCGGCCGAGGACGCCGAACGCGGTCGCGGGCTGCTGCTCATCGGCGCGCTGGCGCACCGGTGGGGCGTCAGCCCGCCGACGGTCGGCAAGACGGTGTGGGCCGAGTTCGACCTGCCGCGTCAGTGAACGGCCGCACGCGGCGGTCGGTCGCCCAGACCGCCAGCGCCGCGACCGCGAAGGTCGCGCCGAGGGCGCTGGAGCCGGGCCAGCCGGCGGTGGCGAACGCGGCGGTCGTGGTGGTCGCGCCCAGCGCGGAGCCGAGCGAGTAGAAGAGCATGTAGCCGCCGACGACGCTGCTGGTGCGGTCCGGGTGGGCCGTGGTGAGCAGGTGCTGGTTGCTCACGTGGACGGCCTGCACGGCGAAGTCGAGCACGACCACCCCGATGACGACGAGCCACAGCGACCAGGACGCCTGCCCGACGGCCAGCCAGGAGACGGCGAGGAGCGCGAGCGCCCCGCCGGTGACGCGGCTCGCGAACCCCGCGTCGGCCCAACGCCCCGCGCGGGCGGCCCCCAGCGCGCCGACCAGGCCGGCGAGCCCGAACAGGCCGATCTCCGCCGTGTCGAGGCGCCAGGGTCCGGCCGCGAGGGGGAGCGCCAGGCCGCCCCAGAGTGCGCTGAACGAGGCGAACGCGAAGAACGCGATCAGCCCGCGTGAGACGAAAAGACGCTCACGGAACAGGCCGCGCAGCGAGGCCAGCACCTGCCGGTAGGTGACGCGCTCCGCGCGCGCGTCGGGCGGCAGCGTGCGCAGCAGGAGCCACGCCAGCGTCGCCAGGAGCACCGAGAGCACGACGTAGACGCCGCGCCAGCCCCAGGCCGCGGCCAGGGCGCCGGCGGCGACGCGTGCCCCGAGGATGCCGAGGACGACGCCGGAGGTCACCGCGCCGAGGGTGCGGCCCCTTTCCTCGGGCGTGGACAGTGCCGCGGCGTAGGCGACCGTCGTCTGCACGACGACGGCGAACAGGCCGGCGACGGCCAGCCCGACGAGCAGCACCCAGGCCCGCGTCGCCGTCGCGGCCAGTGCGGCCCCCGCCCCGGCCAGCACCAGATGTCCGGCGATGAGCCTCCGCCGGTCGAGCAGGTCGCCCAGCGGCACCAGGGTGGCCAAGCCCACCAGGTAGCCGAGCTGTCCGGCCGCGACGATCCAGCCCAGCTGGCCGTCCGCCATGCCGAGATCGCTCCCGATCTGCCCGAGTACGGGCTGGGCGGCGTAGACGCTCGCGACCGCGACCGCGCACACGGCGGCGAACAGCACCCTTCTGCCGACTGTCAGAGCCATGCACCCTCCCGAATCAGTAGCGAATTGCTACTGATTCGACGCTACGGCATACTGGTTTCAAACAGCAACTCTTTTGGGGGTGTGATGGCGCCCGTGACCCGCGACAGCGGTGCGGCGTGGACCGACCCGAACTGTCCCGTCGCCCGGACGCTGGACCTGGTCGGCGACCGTTGGGCCCTGCTCATCGTCCGCGACGCCATGGACGGCGCGCGCGGGTTCACCGAGTTCCAGCAGCGCACCGGCATCGCCCGCAACATCCTCACGGACCGGCTCCGCCGACTCGTCGAGCGCGGCATCCTCGAACGGCGCACCGCGCCCACCGGCAGGCGACAGCTCTACGCGCTCTCCCCGGCGGGTCGCGATCTGTTCACCGTCGTCGTCGCCCTGCGCCAGTGGGGCGAGCGCCACGCCTTCGCCCCCGGCGAGCCCCACTCCGTGCTCGTCGACGAGCACGGCGCGCCGCTGCCCGAACTCCGGCCGACCGGATCGAGTGGCGACCTCGTCGACGTCGACACCACCGCCGTTCGGAAGGTCCCCTGACCGACCGGCCGCTGACGGCTAACCCGGGACGGCCACCACGAGCGTCATGTCGTCGCCGGAGCGCCGCTGTTCGATGACGGTGCCCTGCTCGAAGCGGCCGTCCGGGCGGTCCTCGCGGGTGACGGCGAAGCCCTGGGCCTCAAGCGACGCACGCGCCTGGTCGAACTGCTGGCCGAGGACGTTCGGGGTCTCCTCGGGGGGCCCCTGCTGGCCCTGACCACCCTGGCCACCCTGGCCGGGGGCGGCCGCGATGACGATCTCGACGGGCGTGCC
This sequence comes from Streptomyces sp. NPDC127098, assembly GCF_042722465.1. Taxonomy (NCBI): domain Bacteria; kingdom Bacillati; phylum Actinomycetota; class Actinomycetes; order Kitasatosporales; family Streptomycetaceae; genus Streptomyces; species Streptomyces sp. NPDC127098. Next base: position 64,709 of record NZ_JBHXFJ010000034.1, on the reverse strand, counting down.
CGCCGCGGCCTGGGTGCCGCCGTCGGGTGACTGGCGGAGGACGGTGCCGGGCGCGACCGACGGGTTGACCTCCTCGAACTGGGTCGGCTGGAGGCCGGCGTTCACCAGCAGCGCGAACGCCGATTCGAGCGGCTGGCCGCGGACGTCCGGCACGGTCACGGTCGCCGGCTGGTCGTTCCCCGGCTCCTCGGTGGCGGTCGGGGTCGCCGCGACCGTCAGGGTGACGGTCTCACCCGGCGGTGCCTCCTCGTCCGGCTCCGGATCCTGGCTCAGCACGGTGCCCGGCTCGGCGTCCGCCGTCTCCTCGGTCTCCTGGGCGACCCGGAAACCGGAGTCCTGGAGGTCGGCGAGCGCGTCCTCGAACGGGTCGCCGACCACGTTGGGGACCGGCACCGGCTGGGGGCCCGAGGACATCAGCAGGGTGACGGTCTCGCCCCGCTCGATCTCCTCGCCGGTCGGCGGATCGGTCTCACAGACCGTGTCCTCCTCCTGGGCGCACGGCCGCTGCCCGGCCTCGGCGATCACCAGACCCTCGGACGCCGCGCGGTCGCGGGCCTCGCGAACGGTCATCCCGGCCAGATCCGGCACGGTGACCAGCGGCGCGCCCTCCGCCTCGCCGTCGCCCGCGAAGAGCAGCCGACCGATCGCGACGGCGCCGATCAGGACGAGGACCGCGCCGACGGCCAGCAGGATCTTCGGCCCCTGGGAGGAGCGCCGCGCCGGCCGCCGGGCGGCCCGCCGGCCGCCGTCGGAGGCACCGGCCGCCGGTGCCGGCATGGTGGCGGTCGTCGGCTCGGGGGCGGGCGCGGGCGAGAACACGGCCATCGCGGTCCGGCCGTCGAGCACGGCCTCGATGTCGGCCCGCATCTCGGCGGCGCTCTGGTACCGCTGCTCCCGGTCCTTGGCCAGGGACCGGAGGACGATCGCGTCGACGCCGGGGGATATGCCCTGCGTCAGCAGGCTCGGCGGCGTCGGCTCCTCGCTGACGTGCTGGTACGCGACGGCCACCGGGGTGTCGCCGACGAACGGCGGCCGGCCGGTGAGGAGTTCGTAGAGCATGCAGCCGGTCGAGTACAGGTCGGAGCGTGCGTCGACCTTCTCGCCCCTGGCCTGCTCGGGCGACATGTAGTGGGCGGTGCCGATGACGGCCGAGGTCTGCGTCATGGTCATGCCGGAGTCGCCGGAGGCGCGGGCGATGCCGAAGTCCATCACCTTCACCTGGCCGGTGCGGGTGAGCATGACATTGGCCGGTTTGATGTCCCGGTGGACGATCCCGGCGGCGTGCGAGTACTCCAGCGCCTGGAGCACGCCCACATGGATCTCCAACACCCGCTCGGGCAGCAGCCCCCGGCCGGCGACCAGCAGGTCGCGGAGTGTCGAGCCCTCGACGTACTCCATCACGATGTACGGCATCGGGACGCCGTTCACGTGGTCCTCGCCGGTGTCGTACACGGCGGTGATCGCGGGGTGGTTGAGCGAGGCGGCGGACTGCGCCTCGCGACGGAAGCGGGCCTGGAAGACGGGGTCGCGGGCCAGGTCGCCGAGCAGCGTCTTGACGGCGACCGTGCGGCCGAGACGGCTGTCGTACGCCAGGTAGACCTCGGCCATGCCGCCCCGGCCGAGCACCTGCTGGAGCTCGTAGCGGTCGGCGAAGCGCGGCGGCGCGTCCATGTCGTGTGCTCTCCCGGGGCAGGCTAAGTCCCGTGAGCCTAGCGGGAATTGGCCCGTGCTGTCCGCGAGTCCACCGCCGACCGCCAAGAACCGGGCACCGGTCGGCCACCCACGCGGCGTCGGCGGTGCTGCCCTCTCGCCCGCCGGGCGACTCAGCCGGCCAGGGACTTGGCGTAGCAGAACGTGCCGGGGCGGTCCGCGTACGCGCCGTACGGCTCGGTGCGTCGGTAGCCGGCGGACTCGTAGAGGGCGATGGCGGCCGGCTGCAGATGCCCGGTGACCAGGCGGAGGCGGTCATAGCCGAGGTCGGCCGCCCGCGACTCGATCTCCTTGAGGAGGGCGCGGGCGATGCCCTGGCCGCGGGCGGCCGGCGCGACGTACATCCGCTTGACCTCGCCCGTGCCGGCGATGTCCGTGGTCTGGACGGCCACGCAGCCGACCGTCTCGTCGTCCACGACGGCGACCAGGTAGTGGGCGCCGGGGCCCACTCCGGAGCGGCCCTCCAGGCCGTAGCGGGCCACCAACTCGGCGAAGGCCGCGTCGAGCAGCCGGATGAGGGCGAGGTCGTCGGCGGTGCGCTCCTCGATAAACATGCCGAGGATTGTATAGGTATAAGTGCCGTGGGGGGGCGGGGGGGGGGGGGCCCCACCGGGACCCCGACGCCCCACGAGGCGCCCGCCGCGGCGTCAGGGTGACGCCGCGGTGCCGAACTGGTGGAAGGCGTCGAACACGAGCCGGCCGCTGACCACGACGAAGGTGACGGTGTGGCGGCCCGGCCGCAGCGAGGTCAGCGAGTACGCGGCGGCCCGCTCCCCGGTCGCGGTGACGGCCACGTCGTTCGCCACCAACTCGCCGTCGACGAGGACGTCGACGGTGGCCGACGTGCCGTCCCCGTCGATCGCGAACCCGCTGCCCCGGAACGGCACCGTGAGCTCGGCACCGGCCCGGCCATCGGAGCGGGTGCGGTACAGGAAGGCGTGCCCCGCGGTGACGCTGTGCGTCCAGGAGCCGGCGGGTCCCGAGAACTCCACGCGCTCGTCGCCATTGTCGACGCGCTCGGTGGCGTACGGGGCGTGGCCGGGGACCGAGGTGACCTCCAGGTTGTCGAAGCGGTTCTGGTAGAAGCCGCTGGAGATCACCACCCGGCCGGCCACCGTGTCGGCCGAGCGGTCGGTGTACGTGAACACGCGCTCGCCGTCGAGGTAACCGACGTACTCGTCGCCGCGCAGGTCGAGCCGGATGGTGTGCGGCACGGCCGGATCGAGGTCCTCCAGGGTGCCGGCGAGCAGCGTGCCGCTGGCGGAGCCGGTCGGGAAGGCCGTGACGTCGCCGCGCTTCAGCAGCCCCCAGGTGCCGTCCGGTCGCACGGCGAAGGTGATCCCGTCGTGCACGTCGCCGCCGCTTCCCCGGGAGTTGCGGCCGCCCAGGGCCACGTAGTTCTCGTAGTACGCGTCGGGGTCGTCGTCGACCTTCCGCGCCGGGTCGAAGGGGGTGAGGTCGAACGAGAAGTCCATGCTCACCGAGTAGTTCGCCCAGTGGTCGTCGCCGATCAGCGTGTGCGGGTAGGAGTTGCCGCCGTACCGCCAGAGGCCGGGCTTCAACCAGTAGGGGATGTTCTGCCGCAGGAAGTTGCCGTCGCCTGGCCCCTCGCCGCTCGTCTCGACCTCGAACGCGCCTCCCATGTCGGTGGCGTAGCGCGGGCCGCCGCCCCGGCGTTCGACGTAGTCGAGGCGCTCGCCGCCCACCGGGGCCGTCGGGTACTCGTCGTACTCGAAGTCGTCCCGGTAGAGCGTGCCACCCGGCCGGCCGACGTCGAGCACCGTGCGCTCGTACGGCTCGGAGGAGCCGGTCCGGTACTCCGCGACGCCACGCAGCGTGGTGACCGTGGAGATCGAGTGCGGTGCCAGGGTGACGGTGAACGAGCGGCCACCGTCCTCGGCCGGCCGGGTGGCCACCCGCCCCAGGTCCTGGAACCAGTTCTCGTCGTAGCGCTCGCCCGCGTCCGGGCCCCGGGTCTCGAACCTGGTCAGACTCCTGGACTGGGCGCGCCCCATGTCGCGGACGGTCACGGTCACGGAGACCGGGTCCCGCGTGTCGTTGGTCAGGACGGTCGAGTAGTCGGTGCGGCGCGGGTCGGCCAGGGTGAGCCAGCTCGCGCCGCTGTCCCCGATGCCGTCCCCGGCCGACCAGCCCGTGCCGTACGAGGCGCCGCCGTCCACGTAGTTCCAGGCCCGTCCTGGCCCGGTCTCGGCGAAGGCCGTGAAATGCCTGACCATCTGCACCCCGCTGTCGAGCTCGTACCAGCCCGACCAGGGGTCGTGGGCGCCGATCAGCTGCTTCGCGCTGTAGGTGCCGTTCTGGTAGAACGCGCTGATCGCGGGCTGGAAGAGGTAGCGGGTCTGGCCGGAGTCGGAGGGCAGCGGTCCCGCCGAGGCGTCGTCCCGGCCGGCGTTGTGGTAGCCGAAGATGACGCGGTTGGCGATGTCGAGCGAGCCCTGGGGGCCGGTGAGGCCGCCGTCGCCGGCCAGCTGGACGCGGTTGCGCGACATCGAGGTGGGCGCGATGCCCTCGGAGTACCAGAACTCCTTCCCGTACACGGTGTTGAGGATCCGGATGGCCCGGTCGGCCTGCGAGGTGTAGTGGATCGAGACGGCGTCGACGCTCGTCAGCAGCGCGGCCGGGTCGAGCGGCCGGCCGTCCGTGCCGGCGGTGGGCTCGTCCGGGTCGCCGATCGTCCAGTGGTACGTCGTCGAGTCGCCCTCGGCCGGCGGGTAGACGATCCCGTCGGAGCGGGTCCAGCCGTCGTACTCCCGGCCCGGGAACACCACCCGGTAGACCTTCTGGCCGGCCAGGTCGCCGATGTAGGCGATGTCGTGCGCGACGTTGGTGTACACGCCGTCCTCGTCGACCGGGCGCCCGGGGTCGGCATCGTCGGCGTCGATCGCGACCGGGCGTTCGAGCATGTCGATCGCGGCGACCTCGTCCTCGTCGAGCACCCGGACGAGGTCGTTGGCGAAGCCCCGGCCCTTGATCTCGTCGGCCCCGACGAACCTGATCCGCGAGGCGTAGTCGTAGCGCGGGTCGTTCTCCGGGCGCGAGTCCTCGGCCAGGCGCCGCTCCAGGTAGTCGAGGAAGGGCAGCACGTCGGCGCGGTCGTAGTCCTCGTTCTTGCCGATGCCGATCCAGTCGATCTCGATCCCGAAGGTGTCGTGGACGGCGTCGATGGTCCGCTTGTACCAGGTGTAACGCGCCTCGATGCCGGCCGCCAGGCCGCCCTCGGCGGCCTCCTCGACCCACCGCGGGTCCGCCCAGCGCAACAGGCTGACCTCGATGTCCGGGTTGATCGACCTGGCGTCGGCGGCGAGGTGCCAGCCGGCGCCGGCCAGCACGTCGGCCTCCTCGTCGGCGGCCCGCATGGAGGCGGGCTCGGTCCCGGACGAGGTGTTGGTGTCCGAGCCGAGCTCGACCTTGACCTCGGTCAGGCCCATCCCGGTCACCGGGTGGAAGAGGGTGTTCAGCAACTCCCAGTACTGCTCGGGATTCTCCTCCTTGTAGTCCAGGAGGAGCCGGGAGGTGTTGTTGCACGAGACCGCCCCGAACCCGCGGAAGAGGTCGGCGGGGTTCCGGTTGATGGCGTCGCCGTCGATCGTGAACGCCTGCTCGATCGGGGCGACCTCCGCGTCGGTGGCGGAGGCGGCGGTCGGGTGGGGCGCGCCGAGCCAGGTCAGCAGGAGCACCAGCAGCGGTAGTGTTACGGCCGTTCGTCTGAGTCCACGTGGCATCTGCATCGAAGCCTCGATTCCGGTCGTCAACGCGAGCCGGCTCACGCTAAGCCGAGCCACTCACGCCCGCACCGCGTCGGCGAACAACCGATCAGAACCGATCAGTTTCGCAAGTCTCAGCTGGGGTCGCCGACGCAGCGGACGAGGGACCCACCGAGGTAAGCGGGCCAGGCGAGCACCGAGCGGGTGTTGGGGCCGTAGATGCCGTCCGGGGTGGTCCCCCGCAGTGCCTGGGCGCGCTCCAGGGCGGTCTCCGTCCGGGGGCCGAAGTCGCCGTCGACGACGAGGTCGCCCTCCTCGTTGCAGTACCTGAGCGCGTTCTGGAGGGCCGTCACCCCGCTGCCGGAGGCTCCCCGAGCGAGGGTGCAGTCCGTGCTGTTGGAGGCGACGTTGTAGGGCAGCCGGACGGAGCGGCCGCTGAGCACGAACCCCTTCGACCCGTCGCACCAGCCCGAGGCGGCGGCCGGCCCGGCGGTGGCGACGGAGGTCAGGCCCACGCCTGCCACCAGCGCGGCCGAGGCCACGACCGTGGAGAGAATTCGACGCATGATGGATGCTCCCTTCGCCGCCGCACGTTCGCCGTGCGGCGGGTGCCTTCGTCGTCCGCCCGGTGGCGGGCGGGAGCAATCCTCACGACGACGCTTTCTTCTCGCTTTCATGGGCCGGGAGACGCCCCGACCACGCGGGCCGGGGACCACCGGTCAGCACTCCACCACGTTGACCGCGAGCCCGCCGCGGGCGGTCTCCTTGTACTTGACGTTCACGGTGACCGCCTCACCGGACAGCCGCTGACCTGCACTTTTGCGACGAAGTCCCTGCGGCACAGTGCCGCAGGGACTTCTCAGGGACTTTCCGCGCCTCAGGGCGCAGTAGCTCAGGCTGCCAGCCAGATGTCGATCGCGGCGAGGCCGCGGCGGCCGGCTCCGGGCATGAAGTGAGCGTAGTGCTCCAGGGTGATGGCGGGTGAGGCATGGCCGAGCCACTGGGAGAGGCTGACGACAGACTCGCCCGCCTCAAGCTGCACGCTGGCGTAGGTGTGCCTGAGGACGTGGAACATGTCCTCGCGAGACAGCTCGAAGACCGGGTGGCGTCGGACGCGCCCGCCATGCCGAGCTGTCTTCTCGCCGACCACCCCGACCACCCCGGCTGATGCCAGAGCAGGCCGCCAACTGCGTTCATTCCAGGTCTTGTAGAAGATCCGGTTGCCCTGGGAGGTGCTCAGAAGGAGTCGCACCGTCACCGGCTTTCGTTGGCGGGCCTCCACCTTGGTCCTCGGAGGCTCGGGGTTGCGCCACGGCAGAGTGCACTCCACTGCCGGAAAACGTCGGAGATGCTCGCGAACCCGGAGCGCCAGGTTGGGCGGCAGCAGGACGGTGCGTGTCTTGCCTCGCTTGGGCAGGCAGAAGTATGGCCTTCCCCGGCTATCCCACCGGAGTTGTCGTCGCACGTGAACGACCCCGCGATCGAAGTCGATGTCCCTTTCATCCAGTGCGAAAGCCTCGCCTTGGCGTAGGCCTAGACCGACTCCGAGATCAACGGCTACGCGGTAGCGTTCCTGAAGACCCGCTCGAACCGCGTCCACCGTGGGCCGGGACCATGCCTTCGCCTTCTTTTCTTGTCGCTTGGGACGTTTGACCGAACGATGCACTTTCATCGGGTGCTTGAGAAGGCGCTTGTCCTCGACAGCAGCAGTGAGGATGGTCGACAAGTGGATCCATATGACCTCGGCTGATGAATCAGCCACTCGAGAGAGCAAACCGGCCTTGAAGGCCCGGAGCGCAGCGGCATCAATCTCGACCAGCGGGGTGGAGCCAAGCAGAGGGATGATGTGATTCCAGATCCGGCTGCGCATCGGCGCCGCCGTCGAGGGCTCGTAGGACTGATTGGGCCACCACTCCCGCTCGATGTAGTCGGCAAGGAGGATGCTCCCATCACGGGGATCGTGGAACTCCCCACGCCGGCTGTCCGCCTTCGCGACGGCGAGCCAACTCTTGGCATCCTCGCTCGTATTGAAAGAACGGTCACGGACTCCCGGAATGCCCTTAACTCGGTACCGTTTCCCTTTCCCCCACTGCTTCGTGCGTTCCCGCTTACCGGTGGCCTTGTTGGGGCGCTTCTTCAGCCATCGGTCCTCTACGTAGCCCGCCACGGATATCAGCTTGACCGTCGGGAGGTGCGGCGCTCCACGCGCCGATTGACCGGGTCAAGCGACCGGTTAGAGCGGGAGTCAGCTCGCTCCTGTTCGGCTATCCATTTGTTGAGTGACGATATGCGGTACATGACGCGACGTCCCATCCGGAAACTCGGGGGGCCCTGGCGTCGATGGCGCCAGATGTACAAGGTGTTTGGTGAAATGCCGAGGTACTCGGCAGCTTTGGGAAGGGTCAGAAATGCTGTAGTGGAAGCGCTGACGTCTTTCGCGTTCACTCCGAGACCCCTGACGATGTTTGGCTTGTTGGGTCAGTAAGGATCCTGAAAACCTGGGATTTGGGGTGACTGAGAATTTGTGCTAGTCGCGGGCTGGCCAGCCGGGTGTTGTACTTTGACATCAGTCCGGAAGGGAATCCACGTCTTGCTGTCTGCCGAAGGCGAACTTCACGGGGCCAGGGTGAAGGAGCCATTGCCCTGGCGCGTGCATGCGGGCTTGCAACAGTGTCGGAGAGATGAAGTTGACCGGTCTGGCCGCCAGCGGCGCATCCCCAACGGATCAAGACGGTTCTCAGCCGTGATACGTCGGCTCCCCTTGCGGGCGAGGCGCCGAGTGGTACCTACGGGAGAGACCTAAGAATTGGGAGGCTCAGCGATGGCTATTCTGTGACATGGCGAATGGGTCTACACTGCCGACCATGACGCGACCCCCGGTTGAGCTGGTGATCTTCGATTGTGACGGCGTACTGGTGGACAGCGAGCGAATAGCCGTCAAAGTTGACGCGGTGATCATGGCCGATCTCGGATGCACGTTTAGTGAGGAAGAGATCATCGAGAGGTTCGTTGGCTCGCCGACAGAGGTCTACACGGCTGCCGTCGAGGAGCGGCTTGGGCGGCCTCTGGAGAAGGGCTGGCTGCGGCAATACGAGCACTTGTATCTGGCGGCCTTCGAAGCTGAATTGACCGCCGTCGATGGTGTAGAAGAAGCTCTCAACGACCTCACCATTCCGGTCTGCGTCGCGTCGAACTCAAGCCCAGCCAGCATCAGGCGAACCCTGGAGATTGCCGCGCTGAGCGACCTCTTCGAGGGGCGCATCTTCAGCGCAGCCGACGTCCCTCGAAGCAAGCCTGCGCCTGACCTCTTCCTGCACGCTGCCCACTCCATGGGCGTGGAGCCTGAGCGGTGCGTCGTGATCGAGGACAGTGCATATGGCGTTCAGGCGGCCCGTGCCGCCGGCATGCGTGCCTTCGGCTACTGCGGCGGTCTCACTCCCGCCTCGCGGCTGAAAGGGCCAGGCACCACCCTGTTCGACGATATGCGCGACCTGCCCAGAATGCTGGCCAACGTTGCCCGCTGAACTGCCGCATTGCCTTGCCCGCCGCCACCTGGAAACGTCGGCTGTGTGGCCACCAGGTTCGTGCCAGTGAGATTGCCGAAGCCCGGCCTGGCTAGCTGGTGATGGTACGGACGCCCGTCTTCCGTAGCTGCCGGCCATGAGTACTCGATCAGTCTCGGGCAGCGAATCGGAAACGCTGCCAGGACCGGCCGTTGCACCCTGACGGCCGATCCTGTAGGGGTGCCGGCGAGTTGGCTCGCTTCGCGGGATGCCATAGCTCAGCTTCGCGAGCCCGAGGTGCTCCTTCTGTTCACGGCTGAGCTTCCCTCTTTCGGTCCGCTCAGGCGCCGGTGACTTCAATTGCCGCCAGGTTCTTCTTACCCTTGCGCAGCACCAGCCAGCGTCCGTGCAGAAGCTCGTCGGCCGTGGCTACTGCGTCCTCGGCGGTCACCTTCACGTTGTTCACGTAGGCGCCGCCCTCCTTGACTGTGCGGCGTGCGGCGGACTTGCTCCCCGCCAAGCCGACCTGGGTGAACAGATCGGTGACTGGGCCGAGTTCGCTCACCTTGGCGCGCGGGAGCTCGGAGACCGCGGCGGCCAGCGTCGCCTCGTCGAGCTCGATGAGCTCACCCTGCCCGAACAGCGCCTTCGACGCGGCGATCACGGCCGCGCACTGGTCAGCGCCATGCACCAGCGTGGTCAGCTCCTCGGCGAGGGCACGCTGCGCGGTACGAGCTTGTGGCCTTTCCTCGGTGATCTTCTCCATGTCCTCCAGCTCTTCACGGGATTTGAAGGAGAGGATGCGCATGTACCGGGAGATGTCCCGGTCATCCGTGTTCAGCCAGAACTGGTAGAAAGCGTAGGGCGTGGTCATCTCCGGGTCGAGCCAGAGCGTGCCGGTCTCCGTCTTGCCGAACTTGGTGCCGTCCGACTTCGTCATGAGTGGCGTCGCGAGGGCGTGCACCTCGGCCTGCGGCTCCAGGCGGTGGATCAGATCCAGTCCAGCCGTGAGGTTGCCCCACTGGTCGCTGCCGCCGGTCTGGAGGGTGCAGCCGTACCGTCGGTACAGCTGAAGAAAGTCCATGGCCTGCAGCAACTGGTAGCTGAACTCTGTGTAGCTGATGCCCTGGTCGGATGCCAGGCGCTGGGCAACCGAGTCCTTGGTGAGCATCTTGTTGACTCGGAAGTGCTTGCCGATATCCCGCAGGAACTCGATCACGGACAGGCCCGTGGTCCAGTCCATGTTGTTGACCATGGTCGCCGCGTTGTCGCCCTCGAAGGAGAGGTACGGCTCGATCTGCGCGCGCAGCCGGGTCACCCACTGGGCGATGGTCTCCGGGTCGTTCAGAGTGCGCTCGGCGGTCGGCCGCGGGTCGCCGATGTGGCCGGTCGCGCCGCCAACGAGCGCAAGCGGCCGGTGGCCGGCCTGCTGGAGCCGGCGGAGTGTGAGTACCTGTACCAGGTGCCCGACGTGCAGACTGGCCGCGGTTGGGTCAAAACCGCAATAGAACGTGACGGGGCCGTCCGCGAGAGCCTTGCGCAATGCGTCCTCGTCAGTGGCATGGGCGATCAGCCCGCGCCACGTGAGCTCGTCGACGATGGCCGTCACGGTTCTGTATCTCCTTGGGTCGCGTCTCTCAGTGTGGCGGCAAGTGTAGTGGTCCAGACCGGGTCGCTGCGTTTCCCCTGGTCAGGGGCCTGTACGGCGAGCGGGGGCCACACCAGGTGTTCCTTGGGCGTTCTCCATCACAGCCCCGAACCATGAATCGAGTAGTCGGTTGGTTACAGATTCGCTGCGGCGGCGGTAGTCGCGGACGAATGCTTTGCCCTTGGCCACGAGTCGCGGCCTGAGCGCCGGATCGTGATCGATTGCATCGATTGCCTCACCAAAATCTCGTGCAGCCCGCTCGAGGTCGTTGGCGGCAACGACGGGATGCAGCACATGATCCTCGTCGAGGACGTGGGCGGCGATCGGTGGCGGGGTGATGAACATCGCGGCATCGCCGAGTTCCGGCAGGCTGCCTATGCGGTGGGCCACGACTGGCACTCCTGACTCCATTGCTTCAAGCGAAACTCGCGGAAGCCCCTCCGGGCCGAGGGACGGTACCAGCAGAATCCTGGTGCGGTTGTAGATGGTGGTGGGGTCCGGGGCGAAGGGCGCCACCTGGACGCTTGGCGAGGGCGGCACGTACGGCGGGACATCGGGCCAGGTCTTAACGACGAGGTAGGCGTCGTTGGGGCGCTGACGAATGAGCGCGTCCCAGACGTGCCGGCCCTTGATGGGGTGGTGGTTGATCAGGGTCAGGTACCGATTCTCCGTGCCCAGGGGAACCGGGCTGGCGGCCCGCTCAGGGAGGAGGTTAGGGAGCACCTGCGCTGGAACACCGGTCTGGCTGTGGAGCGCGTCGGCGATGGTCTGGCTGACCGCATGCACACTGGTCTGCCGCATGAGGTCGTAGTAACGCCGGACCTGGTCGGCGGGGTGAGCACGCCTTGTGGGGTAGAGCTGGTCGGTCACGAGCACGGCTACCTGCCGACCACTCGCGAGGCTTTCATCCAGCACGGCAAGGTGCGCTTCTTGGAGGTGGATCGCGCACGAGTTGAGCAGGATCACGTCGGGGTCCAGGTCGCTCAGCAGGTCTTGCAGAGCCCGCCGGTACGCGCTTGCTGGGCCTGGTGCACCGATGAATGTTTCGTGGACTGTGCAACCCTGGACGCTTCGGGTTCTGCGTTCGATCCCGGGATTGCTGTGTTGGGCGACACAGGCGAGGCTGGCCGGGTGCCCGCGAGTGATGACGCGTCGCAGCAGCTCGCGTACTTGAAGGAAGAGGCCGTTGGTGAAGCCCTCGCGGGTGAAGTCGTCGATGCTGACGAAGACGATGCCGGTCACGGCGTTACTCCTTGTGGGCTGCTGCGGCGGCGAAGGTATCGAGTAAGGTCCGAAGCCGTGCGGCGATCTGGCTGTCAGCCGAGGGAGGTCCGGTGACGCTGAAGGGGCTGGGAGCGAGCATCTTGAGGCAGGCGATCGCCGAGTACAGGTCGAACATGCGCCGTCGAACAGGGACGTCGCACAACGGCGCGGCGACCTGTTCGATGCAGTCAGCCTCCGGTCCACGAGCCAGGAGACCGGCACGTGCGACGCCGAGCGGGTATAAAGCGTCACCGAATCCGATCTCGTCCAAGTCGACGATCGCTGTGACTCTCCCTTCATTGACCAGCACGTTCTGGTGGGTGGCGTCGATCAGGTAGGGCAGTGGGGGGATGCGATCGAACTCGGAGCGAAGCTCGCGCATGGCTCTGCGGATATCGCCGACGACTGGTATCTGCCCCAGTGAGGGAGGCAGATGTTCGATCGCGCCGGTGAAGTATTCCCAGAGCACGTCCGACCAGCGAGGGTGGCAGCGAAGGTCGCTGTAACTGGCGATACCGCCGTATCCGGGACCGGGTGGAAGCCCGCGCACGCGCCGTTGGATGTCGAGCAGGTCATCGGCGACGCGGCTCTTCTCGGCAGCCGTAAGCTCGGCGTAGACGTTGCAGAGATCATCCCCCGGGGCTCGCTCAAGGAGCATGATTGGCCAGGGCAGTACTGTCTGGGTGAGGTCCATGGACAGCACGCGGGGAACGGGCACTCCCACCCGGGCAAGTTGGCTCCGCCAGTACGCGAATCCCTCGAAGCATTCGGCGCGATCGTGTCGCGCGATCCGCGTGATCACGGAATCACCGGACACCAACCCCACCCTGAACACGAAATGACTACGGCCCATTGGGATTCGGTGCGCGGCCACGGCCTCATGGTTTAGGCATTGACTGACAGCCTGCAGAACTGCCTGCTCCGTCGGGGGCCTCATGGTAGGAGTAAGTCTGTCGCTGCGAGCGGGACGACATTCAGGCTGGCGTAACCTCGAAAGAATGACCAGGTCGTCTCGAAGTCGTCGGTGCTCACAATCAGACCAGGCACACCAAGGCAACCCGCGAGATGTCCCAGACCGCTGTCGCAGCCCACGAAGAGACGGCATGACAGCAGGCGGGCGACCATCTCGGGGAGTTCTGCTCGCATGTAGACCAGATCTTGTCCGAGGTAATCCTTGGTGTCTGGGCCGCCGAGGACCCGGACCTCGCCGTGTGCTGCTATCTGGCCCAGCAGCCGCCGGATGGAGTGGATTGGCGGCGGTGTACTGGATCGAGCATCGAACTGGCAGTACACCACATTTTCTTGGTCACCAGGCGTCGGCTCCTCACGGAGAGGCAGCGGGGATCCTTGGTGGCGAGCTCGTCCCCCGAAAGTGTCCGCGACGGCGTGATTGAATCGGTCAAGCCAAGGGAGACTCCATGAGGACCGGGCGAAGATTGCATCGCCGCTGATCGCTTCACTGGGCGTGGCGACGTAACTCACCTGTTCGCATGCGAAAACGTCGACCACTTCGGCGAGAGCCCGCGAACCCGTGACGGCAACTGATGCCACGTTGTTATCTCGGCAGTAGTGCTCCAGACCGGTGACGATGCCCAGCGCATCGCCAAGACGATTGTGCCGGGCGAACTGCATAACGCATCCTGCCGGGAGCGTAGACGGCGATACGCCTGCCTCAGCTGAACCTCTTCTCGTACCGACGAGCTGGTCGCTTAGGCAGCGCAGCCCACGCTGGCCGCAGCGCCAAGTCCGAGGAAACTTCGCAATGTCCACCGCGGGCTCCTGGTGGGCATCGACAAAGTGCACCTCATCCCATTTAAATTCCTCGATGAGTCCACCGATGGCTGGTGGTCCGCTCACCTCCACCCGGCTCAGCCCATGCATTTGAGCGTAGGCTGCCAGACCAGCAGCCAGCTCGACGCAGTCACGGACCGAGAGGTCCGCGGCGGCAAAACGCGTCGGCAGTTCTTCTCGTCCGCTAGAGGACGACCGGTTCACCGAGCCCCCTCGTGTACCTCTGGATCGGACTGTATGGTGTCGAACTGCCGCTTAGCCTTGAGTAGGCGCACGACCAGCTCCCTGGCGTGAGAGTCGGAGAAATGCGGATTGAGGGAATAGATGCGCAGAGCCACGACCGGCTCGCCAGTCGACGTGTAGAACGCCGCAGACGTCTTGCTCACCGCGATCTGTTCAGCGTCTGGAACATGTTGACGCGACAACCAAGCGAACAAGTCGGACGTGTACTGGTTTATCCGGCGCACAGAGCTGGTGTCGCTGAAATCCTCCTCCTCGGCGACCGTGTCATTTGGCTCGTAGCAGCGCAAGAACACATCCGGTCCGTACGAAATTCTATTGATGACCACCGCGTCGCCGGCTGCCAGATCATCAATGTGGCGCCGGAGGGCTTCGGCTGCTTCAAGTGCGTGACCGAGAAGTTGTCGCATTCCCTGTTTACCTAGGGCCTGCAGGCCAATCCAGGTCGCGACCATGTTTGCCGCCGATCGAGACGTTTCTAGAGTGAAGGTGCCAGGATTATAGGCATCTTTGTCGTGAAATAGTGGAGTCATGATTCCGCCGTCACGACGCAATCGCGAGAAGTCTCGCCCGTCTCGCATGATGATCATGCTGGATGTGTACGGCGCAAAACCAGTCTTATGGAAATCGACTCCGAATGAGTCGGCGTGCTGAACTGTCCTTAGGCGCTCCACAAGTCGTGAGAGCTTGGCTACCACAGGCGGACTGAATCCCAGCGGATTGCTACATAGATCGTAGTCGATAAAACAGAAGTAGGCCCACCCGACGACGCTGTCTGCATGCACATGCGGGGTGTAATCTAGCCCGTATTCGACTGTCAAGCGATCTCGCATTTCGGCGATCTCGGCAAAGTCATCAACAGCCATATTGGATGTTGTCCCGCCTGCACCCATGATGCATGCGAGTCGACGGCCGCTTGCTAGTACGTCGCGACAGGCCGATTCCATGGAATCCAGGTCTGTGGTCTGGTCAGGAAGCGACGCTGCGGATACGTAGTTCTGGGTGCCGATTCCTAGCCACGCGCACGCCGACTTCTGCGAATAGTGTGCCGGCCAGGAACCGACCACGGCGATCCCAGGCTCGATTCCACGTTCAGCATGATCGGGCTGTGCCTTGGAGAGACCGACCTTGATCGCGTACAGGTTCGTCGCAGTGCCGCCGAAGGTGAACAGGCCGCCTGCCCGATTCGGGTCGCACCCCGCCAATCGCGCAAGCGCTCCGGCGCAGGACACCTCAGCGGAAAGGGACTCCGCAGCGTCCTCTCCGGTGACGCCGTTGGGCATGAACAGCGACACTGCGGACAGCGCCGCCAGGTTGACGAACGATGGTGGTGGAACGATGTTCTTGGCGAACATGTGGTGATGCACCTTGACCGATCCAGCTAGCCACCAACGCAGCTGGCTGAGCACCGTCTCCGAGGCGACAGGGGCCTCGGGCAGATGTCCATCATCTACCGGTGAGCGCCCGTCCTCCCGGCCCCTTCGCGGATACAGAGGGCCCACCCCCTGATTGCTCAGCACCTCATCGAGGGCGTAGCGCATGAGATCGACAAGTGCGTCTGCGTTGCCGCCGTCGGGGCGCAGGAACAGGCCGTCGCGCCAGTGCTCGAAACCATTCCCACTCCCGGATGCATTAGTTGTCATCGCACACCCCAGGGTCTCCGAATGGTAAAGTGACCGTGCTCATCGCCCGGGCTTTCCATAGAGCTTCAGGCGCTCAGGGCGCGGCATGCGCCGTCGGCCAGCTTCGAGATCCTCACACGCAACCGCGATAGACCACACGAGATCATCGCGCTGGCGGAGCAGAATTACGACGCGCTTCGCCGTGCCAGCATCCTTCTTTACCAGTCGCCCGGTATGCAGGATCCGAAGTGTCAGCACCGAGAGCCGATCAAGCGCCGAGCCGATTGACTCAGTAAGAGGAGGCACGTCCTGGCTCACATCCCACGCCGAACCAATTATTCGATCGACCTGCTCGATGAGTTTGTGGCGAAGGCTGTTGAGTTCGTCGATCTCGCGCTTGATGGCTGGGATCTCCCCGTCCTCAGCTCGCCGTATCCGATCCTCGGCTTCCCACTGCCGACTGTTGACCGCGTGCAGCCGGTTCAGTGGCGTCAATAATTCTAGGGAGCGCGGAACCCTCATTTCGGCGAGGGCGCCATCACACCATCCACGCGGTTCTACCTCGTCAAGCCCGGAATGGGCCTTGACCATCGCTGCATGTAGATCACGACTCAAGTCGTCCGTATCGAGCGCCACCTGAGCGGGCATCTCGGTCATGGGAGTGATTCCCCTTCGGGTGCCTCGTTGGGTCAGCTCGGCGACGGCCATGGGAGGCGACAGTCAACAACCGCAGAGGGGCCGAGCGGGGCGCGCTCGTTGCTCCGCCCGTCTACTGGCGCACGACTCTGGGGCCATGGGGCGTGGTGCGACGCCACCCAAGTCTCCTCTCTGCTTACCGAGTTGATCCCACGGCACGCTAACAGTTCGGAAGGGAACTGGTAGTCGATTTTGCGCACGTTGCTCGAGGCTTGGGCGGTTCGCGATGAAGGGAGCTGGCAGTCTGAGTGGTTGCCGCATGCGTCGGCTTGGGTGCGGAGCTCAAGGCTCTGCACGGCTGATCGGCTGCGGGGTAGGTTGCGGGTTTTCCGACAACTGCTGAGCAGCGTGGCCATCCGGCCCACAGATCAGCCGCCTGTCCGTGCTGACCAACCTGACCAACCTCACCGAACGCAACACCCGACTCGCTCGGCACATCACCCAGCTCGAACGACGGCCGTCCGAAGCCCTCGGCCAGGATGCCTGGAGAGCTTCCGGGCTGGGCGCCTGGGCGACGTAGATGCCCTACAACAGCAGGTCGCCCGGTTCGAACGGCACGTCGCCGACTTCAACATTGAGCTCGTCGAAGGCGACGAAGACCTGGATACTGCGCCGGCCACCATCTGGGCGACGTGTCGCAGCAGGCAACCCCCGGGGAGGAGCGGGCGCCAGATCTGGGTAGCTGAGCAACATAGTTCTGCCAGCCGCTCTGAAAAGGGTTGTACGGGGTTGTAATTCGTAGGAGAGGTGGCTTTCGGGTGGACACGTACCGTGACCGTGGGTGCATGATGATGGCATGCCTCACGATCGACGCGCTGAGATCCATGTTGGGTCGGGTCTGCGGGAGCTGATGGTCGAAGCCCGATGCTCAAATGCCCAGTTGGCCCGGAAGGTCAACGAACTTGCTCTCCGCCAGGGGATCGTGACCCGCTACGACAAGGCCTCCGTGACCCGGTGGCTTGGTGGCATGCACCCGCGCAACCGGACTCCGGAGTTCATCGCCGCGGCCTTGGGGGAGTTCCTTGGACGTGCTGTCGCACTGGCTGAATTGGGCTACGCGGCAGCACCGCAGAGCGCTGTGGCTTCCCGAGCCCTGGCTTACCGTGAGGATGTGGGTGAGACATTGCGTACGCTCGCTGATCTCGGTTCGGCCGACCTGACGCGACGCGACTTGCTGGGGGCCGCTGTGCCCTTCGTGTCGGCGGCGTTGATGGAACCGCAGCGCGAATGGCTGCTCTGGCTGGTAGAGGACAAGGCCACCCCGCTGGCCGTGGCCGAGGCGGATGGCGAAGTCGCCCAGGTCCTAGCCATGACGGCGATGTTCGACGAGATGGACAACAAGTTCGGTGGTGGCGGGGTGCGCTCCAGCATCGTGCACTACCTCAGCACCCAGGTGACGCCGTTGCTCCACCGCTACACGATGCCGTCCCAGCAACGGCGGCAGCTGTACACCGCTGGTGCCAAGCTGGCGGCAACGGCTGGCTGGAGCCTGTATGACTCCGGCGAGTATGGCTTGGCCCAGCGGTACATGATCCAGGCTCTGCGGCTGTGTGAGGAGGGAGAGGACCGGGTTCTGGGAGGCCAGATCCTGGCTGGGCTGTCTCACTTGGCTACCAACCTGGGGCATCCGAAGGAGGGGATCGCGGCCGCCCGCACGGGGATCGCCACGGCCAAGCACGCTGGCAGCCCGCTGGGGCTGATGCGACTGCACGCCATGGCCGCCCGCGCGTATGCCGCCCTGGGCCAGAAGCAAGAGGCTGTGACCTCGCTGAGCGCGGCTGCCGCAGCTCTCGAAGCCAGCCCCGGGCGTGGGAGTGAGTCCCCCTGGGTGCAGTTCCTCGATCATCATTACTTGGAAGCCGAAGCTGCGTTGTGTCATCGAGACTTGGGTGAGGCTCGGGCCGCCGAGCGCCTGGCCACCGCCTCGGTCAGGGCCAACGCGGCACGTGGCCGGCGCCGGGCGATCAGCCGATCCGTACTCGCGACGGCACTGTTGCAGCAGAGGCGGCTGGACGAGGCGGTGGCCTCCGCCGAGCAGGCGTTGGACGAGCTGGGCGGGAGCGTCCAGTCGCAGCGGTCGATCCAGGCGCTGCGAAACTTCCGTGGTCGCCTCGCCCGGCACAGGACAAATCTTCAAGTTCGTGAATTTGAACAGCGCGCGGTGAGCGTCCTGGGGCCAGCCGCCTGAGAACAGGTGCGTCAGTAGCCCTCAGGGGTAGGCGCATTTTGGGCTCGATCCACGGGGATGTGTGCACCGGAGATTCCGCTCGACATGTCGGAGAGCAGGAACGCCACGACTTGGGCGACCTCTTCGGGCGTCACGAGGCGTCCGCCGGGGGTCTCGCGGAGGAACCGCTGGTAGGCGTCGGGCTCTTCTTGCCGCATCCGGTCCCACCGCTTGCCGGGGATCAGCATGGACCCTGGCGAGACGGTGTTGACGCGGATCCCCTGGGGACCCAGCTCTCGGGCCAGGACAGTCGCCAGGTAGATCAGCCCGGCCTTGGCTGTGCCGTACTGTGCCTGCGGGCTCGGTCGCCATCCACTGATGCTGGAGATGAACACTACGGAGCCGCCGCCCGCTGCCCGCAGGACTGGCGCTGCCGACCTGGTGAGTCTGGCGGCGTGGCCCACGTTCAGCTGCCAGGTCGCTTCCCAGTCCTCCGCTGTTGACTCTTCCAGGGCACGCCCTCGAGCGCCGCCTGCACAGGCCACCACGCCGTCCAGCCCGCCGAGCGAATCCGCGGCGTCTGCCACGAAGCTCTCCAGATGCCCCGGCTCGGCGATGTCCAGCCGTCTCGTGAACAGCGATGCTTCGGGCAGAGACGCTACGAGGGCCTCGAGGTGCTCGGTCCTGCGGCCGCATGTAGCCACTGAGGCTCCGGCGCTGGTCAGCGCACGCACGATACTGGCGCCCAGTCCCCGAGAACCACCAGTGACCAGCAGGCGTCGGCCGGCAAGCGCCAGATGTGAGGCGGTCATCTGAAGTCTCGGAAACGCGCGAGTGGCAACAAGGGCAGGTCCTTCCACCCGGATTGAGACAAAGCTTCGACGCCGCAGGCGGCGGCGAGACAGCGAAGGCAACTACAGCAGGTTACGGCGGACGTGCAACCCCTCTCAGCCCGGTGTGCGAGAGAACAACCGCTGTGACATCTCCCCTACGAGCCGTGATGACGCTTGTCTGTTGCGTGGCCACGAAACGCCCGGCCTACCGAGTTCGGCCACCGCACAGGCACGAGGAGACATGGGGATGAGGAGTGCAGCTTCACTGTCACGGGCAGTCTTCCGGCGTCAGCCGATCTCCAACGTCAGGGCGTGGTTCATAGCTCGCGCGGCTGGACGCGCTGAACGAGTTCTCTGGCGAGGCGTTCGAGGCATCCATGCCTCCCGGACCACGGTGGCAACTGTGCCACGAAGGGCGCCCGGCTCATTGGAGGGGCGGGCTGTTGCGACTTTTCCGGCGCAGCCAGACAGCACGGCGGCCGCTCGTCGAATGGTTCGTCACTGCCTTGCGGATTGGAAGCTGTCCGGTGTAGCCGATGTGGTCCAACTGGTGGTCAGCGAGTTGGTGGCGAATGCCGTGACTCATGGGGCACCAGGACCCTCCGCGGGGGCCACGGTGGTCGTGGAGGCCCAGCGATTCGAACGCGGGCTTCGTGTGACGGTGACCGACGGCAGGCCGGATGCCGTGCCGGTCGTGCGTGCTGCGGGCGCGGATGAAGAGTCTGGTCGTGGGCTGCGGATGGTGGCAACGGTCAGCAGCGCCTGGGGCTGGCGACCGGTGGCTCAAGGTAGAAGTAAACAGGTGTGGGCGGAGTTCGAGTTCGACATGAACCCGCCGAAAGACGGCCGTTGAGGCTTCGTTCTGGATTGATTGAAGCGCCCCGGATCCAGCCTCCCCCGAGGCGCCTCAACGGCTCTTTCTCCTTCCCCGGCCCGGCTTCCGGGCCTCGCTTGGCTCACTCGCGCGGTTTGGGTGGGGGTGCCCGCTGCGTGAGTGCAGTTCCGCCCCCTGTCGAGGTGGTGCAGCCCTTGGCAGGGGAGCGGGACCCCAACCTTTTTTGCACCTTGATCCGATTCCCGGAGAGCGGACGTGACTTCCCCCGACGAGAACGACCTCGGCCCCGCAGCGGCAGAAGCGGTGCTCGCGGCCAGCTACGGCCGGCTGTCTCCTGCGCCTGCGCTGCTGTACCGGCAGGTCGGGCTGCTGCCGCCGGTCGCCTTGGAGATGGGGGAGCTGGTGGCGGCGAGCGGGATGCCGGACCTCGCCGAGCCCGCTGTCGAGGCCCTGGTCCGGTGCGGGTTGCTGCGGCGTCAGGAACTGAGCGGCGGTTCCCCGGTCTTCCGAATGAGCTGTCTGGAGCGCGAGCACGCGGTCGGCCTGGCGGAGCGGCAGGACGGGCAAGAGGAGCGCGGGGCGGTTGTGCTGCGGTGGGTGGAGTACCTGCTGGCCGGCGCGATCGCGGCCCGCGAGGTCTTGTCGCCCAGCATCCCGCCCGAGCGGGTGGTGTATCGGCATCCGCTGCCGGAGCCGCGGGGCGTTCCCGACGAGCCGGCGGAGGCGTTGGCGTGGCTGGCGGCGCACCGGGAGAGCGTCGCGGCGGCCGTGCCGGTGGCGTGGAAAGCGGGCTGGCCGGAGCTGGCGTGGCGGTTGCTGGTGGCGATGCGGCCGCTGGTTCAGCGGCGGCGCGACGACGTGGTCTGGCTGCCGCTGTTGATCGACCACGGACTGCCGGCCGCCCGACGCGCCTTGGACAACCGTGGGGAGCGGCAGCTGCTCGCCGTCATCGGGGAGGGGTGGCTGAGCGAGGAGCAGCCGGCGGAGGCGATGGCCTGCTTCGAAGACCTGCTGGCGAGCGCCCGCCAGCATCAGGACGAACGCGATGTTGCGCGGGCTCTGCTCGGGATCGGCCAGGTGCAGTGGAGCTCGGGACGTCCGCGTGCTGCGCTGGCGCCGCTGCGGCGGGCCGCGGACCTCTACGGTGCCCTGGGGGATCAGCATGGGCTGGGTCGGACACTGATCCTGCTTGGCGACCTCGCGGCCACCTTCGGCGAGCCCGACGAGGACGTGCTGCTGCTGTCCCTGGCGGTCGATCTGTTGAGGGAGTGCGCCGAGCAGTACGACCGGGCCAGGGCGCGGGCCTACCTCGGCCTCGCCCACGCCCGGCGCGGCCATCACGTCGCGGCCTCCAACTCTCTCCTGCAGGCGCGAGCTGAGTTCGCCGAGACCGGCGCGATGTGGTGGGAGGCCCGCTCGGTCGACTGGCTCGCCGCGGCCACCCGCCGCCAGATCGGGGACGGGGCGCGGCACCTGCTCACCGAGGCGTGCCGGCTGTACGAGCTCGCCGGCAGCGGCCAGGACGCCGCCCGCCTGCGCGCGATGAGCGCCCGACACGAGGCCGCGCACACCTGACCCACGCGGTCGAGCACGGCAGCTTCCTTGCCGCCACGCGGCTGGTCATGAAGACCGCCCGAGCCGACTACACCCTACTTTCCAGCCTTTTGTAATAGTTCTAAATAGTTTGGAAGTTCTGATTCAGATGAGCATGACCTTCGAAGTCTCCTCCGAGCTCGACGTCGAGGTGCCGGGCACGCGTCCCTTCGGGTTGGACGCGCTGGTGCGGCCGGACGGGCGCGCACCTGCGCTGGGCGGTGTCGTCACGGTCGATCCGGTCACGCAGCTGTCGATGGTCGACGGGCGGGTGTGTTTGGAGTTGCCGGAGGTGTGGCAGGTGACGGCGTTGACCGACACCAGCGCGTCCCCGCGGGACGGTATGGAGGACGAAGACGAAGACACCGGGCGCTGCTGATGAACACCACGACCGCGTCCACTCGATCTGGGACGCCGCGCCTGCTGGTGGTCACCGTCGCGTTGGACCCCACCGCCGACCTGGTGCTGCGCGAACTCAACGCTCGTGGCGTTGAGTTCTGGCGTATCGACCTGGCCGACTTTCCCAGCCGCCTTCGCCTCTCGACGCAGCTGCGGCCGGATGGCCGCTGGGGCGGCACCCTGAGCGATGGCCGGCGGGAGACCGACCTCGCCGAGTTGCGCGCGATCTGGTGGCGCAAGCCCGCCGGCTTCGGTCTGGCCGAGGGCATGAGCGTGGCGGAACGCGGCTGGGCCGAGAGGCAGGCGAGAGCGGGGCTCCTGGGCACGCTGAACTCCCTGCCGCAGGTGGTGTGGATCAACCGGCCCGAGAACAACCAGAGGTGCGACAAGCCGCGCCAGCTCGCCGCCGCCGCGCAACTCGGCTTCGCGGTGCCGGACACCCTCATCACCGACGACCCGGCCGAAGCCGCGGCCTTCGCCCAGCGACACAGAGGGCACGTCGTCACCAAGTCCCTCAGCGGCCTGGTCTATGAGGAGGGTGGCGAGCGCGGCGGTCTCTACACCTACCCGGTACCGCCCGAGCAGCGGGGCAGCGAACGCATCGCCCTGACGGCGCACTTGTTTCAACGACGGATCATCGACAAGGAATACGAGATCCGCGTGACGGTGGTGGGTGACCGCATTTTTCCGGTCGAGATCCACGCCCCCGAGGGATCAGGCCGCCTGGACTGGCGCTGCGACACGCCCAACCTCGCGTATCGAAGCACGGTACTTCCGTCGCCGATCGGCGAGCGCATCTTGATGCTGCTACGTCGATTTCAACTGAGGTTCGCCACGCTCGACTTCATCGTGGACTCGCGCGGCGCCCACTACCTCGTCGATGTCAATCCCAACGGTCAGTGGGCCTGGGTGCCGGAATTCCGGCAGCGGATACCGAACGCCTTGGCCGATCTGCTGGAGAAGGAAACACGGGCGTCGCCTCAGCGAGAAGCCTTTCCTCGTGTGCGTCATCTCGCTGTCGTGGGTCGGGATTCCCTTCCACCGGCACCGTTCGTGGGTGGTGCGGGGTGAGTATGACGGTGGTGCGTCGGCCGGCGCACGCCAGTGCCGTGGAGGTGGCTCACGGCTACACGGGGCGCGATGTCGCGCGGATCGCATCCCTGGCGGTGTGGCAGGCCAGGTGCGACTTCTACGACACCGCCCAGCAGTACGACATCGCGTGGTCGGCCATCGCCGAGACACTGTGGACCAGCGCGGAGGAACCCGAGGCGCAGACCTTGTACGGCGTCGGTCTGCGGGCGATCCATGACGAGGCACGGTTCATGGTCCGTGGCCGGGGCGCCTGGCAGACGGACAAGCCGATCAAGAGGTTCCACACCTACTGGAAGCCCGTTCAACGCCAACCGTTCGAAGAGCTCCCTGTGGTGGAGCGGATCGCCGCATTGCAGGTCTACCGCGGCTTGCCGGAGATCCATCAGTGGACGCTGTGGGCTCTCACGGTGGAAGACGACTTGGCTGAGGCGGCAAACCAGCTGCAGATCACATGCGGCGCGTTTAAGCAGCGGCTGCGAAGGGCCCGGCAGGCGGCCGTGGAGTTGTGGTTCGCGCCGGAACCACCACCGGCCAAGGTGCCGTGGCGGGCGGCGCGTCCTCGCAAGATCGGCGGCATGTGCGCGAAAGGGAAACACGAGATGGTCGGCGAGAACGTCGGCTATCAACGTCCCCGGATTGGCGAAAGTCAGCGTTATTGCCGTGCCTGTTCCCGAGAACGCAAGCGGCGTGAACGGGGAGCCGCGAAGGCATCAGCACTCTCGTCAAAGCCAACCGCATGAGTCATGGAAGGGGGAATTGCGTGGAGCCCTTGATGGCGCCGGTCATCGTCGAGCACGACACATCCGTCACACGCCGCGCTCGCGCAAACAACACTAGCGCGAGCATCAGACCCGTTCACCACCTGGACTTCGACCGAATAGTGATCAGGGGCGGATGGGATCGCCCTGTTCGGGCGCAGACGGCAAGGACCCAGCTGCCGCCGGTGCGGTCGAGGATGCCAGCAGCGCCGGTGGAAGTCCTGCGCCGCGGGGGCTTCCTGCCGACCGTCCGCTACCCGGGCCTCCCGCATCGCCTGTGGCCGGCCCGGTGCGCGGACTGCCTGCTGCCGCAGGACGTATCCGTTCACCAGGTCGTCGGTGGCCTGCGCTGCGGCCACGACCGGGCTCTGGGCCAACGGCGCTTAGCCGAGGTGGCGTTACGCCGCGACACCAGACACCTGCGCGCCATGAACCGGCTGCTGGCCGCCCGGTACGAGCCGGTCGTCCCTTATCCCGGTTCCCAGCAGGGGTGGCCGGCGGTGTGTGGCGACTGCGGTGAACTGCGCTTCCCGCAGCCCTCGAATCACCGGCGAATCAAGCCCTGCAGCCACGTCCCCATCCAGGTGACTTCCGACGAGGCCGCGGAGGAACTGGCCGCGGCGGGCTTCGTGCCGCTGGAGACCTACCCGGGAAGCAGCCGCGAGCCGTGGTGGGTGTGCTGCCGTCAGTGTCGCCTTCCGCTGCATCTCACGCTGACTCGTGTTCGCGCGGGTTGGCGCTGCGGCCATGGCCGCGTGCACACCTGGCGGGTACCGGGCGTTCTCTTCCCTTCCGAACTCAAGGGTTCCGTTCCGAGGCTGGTTGACCATGACTGTTCTTGATCACAAGTTCCAGCGGCTCCCCGCCGTCGCCCGCCGGGCCTACCAGGTGTTCGGAGTGCTGCCCGGCTTGTCGAGCATCGGCGTCGCGGAGGTCGCGGCGGCGGCCGGCATGCCGCCGGCGGCGACGGCCGACGCCCTGCAGGAGCTGGTGAGATGCGGGCTCGTTGAGCGCCGTGACGTCCACGTTGAACATGACGAGGCTCAGGGCATCGATGATGTCGCCGGTGGGCGGTTTCGTGTCCCGGCCGGCGTTCTCGAGCACGCCGTCGGCCAGGCCGAGGCGCTGGGGGAGCGGGACCGCGCTTCGATGTTGCGGCGGTGGCTGGACCACCTGCTGGCCACCGCCACCAACGCCCAAACGCTGGTGGCGCCGAGGCACCGCATCCTAGAGCGGGACTACGCCGGCGAGCCGCAGTCGGTGGAGTTCACGAACCCGGCCCTGGCGTGGGCGTGGCTGGAGACGCACCAGTCGAATCTCGTGGCCGCGGCCCGCACGGCCTACTGGACCGGCTGGTGGGGGTGCGCGTGGCAACTGGTCGACAGCCTGCACCCTCTCGACCGGCGGTTCCAGCGTGACGAGCAGTGGGTGAAGCTCTACCTGGACATCGCGGCGCCAGGCGCTCGGTCGGTCGGCAACCACCGGGCCGGGCGCAGGATGTCCACAGCCGGCGCCGCCGCGCTGCGCCGTCTCGGCCGCTATGACGAAGCCCGCGCGCTGCTGTACCAGGTCTTGCACAGCGCCCGTACCGACGAGGACCAGGCGGCGGAGGCCGATGCCCTCCTAGGACTCGGTGATATCGCGCGGGCCACGGGGCAGACGGCCGAGGCGGGATCCCTGCACCGCAAGGCCCTCGCGCTGTGGGACGAGGCCGGCCACGCGGTGGACGCCGCCTTGGCTCGGATGCGGCTCGGCGACCTCGCCAGTTTCCGGGGCGAGAGTGCGGCCGCGTATGACCACCTCACTCGGGCCCGGGAGGAGCTCGTGGCGGCGGGCAACGCTCACGAGGCGGCTCGGGCGGCCTCGTTCCTCGCCCGCGCCCACGGCCAGGCCGGTGAGCACGATCAGGCCCAGGACCTCCTTCGAGATGTGGTCGATGAGTTCGCGGCGTGCGGGAGCGTGCTGTGGCAGGCCCGCGCCCTGGAGTGGGCCGGTGACCTCCACCAGGAGCTTGGCCGTCACCAGGAGGCCCGCGCGGCGTACGTCGAGGCCTTCGGGCTGTACGACCGCCGCTCCCCGCTGGATGCCGCACGCCTCGCCCGCGTGCGGCGCGAACTGGACCGCCACGCCACCCCTGCCCCCACCCAGCTGTCGGTGACCGAAAGAAGCCATCCTGATGAATGAGGCCATTGCCGCGGCGATCGAATCCGCCGTCGGCCGCTGGCAGACCACCAGCCAGGTCGCTGATCGCACCGGTTCGCAGGTGTGGTGCGCCACTTTGGTCACCGGCGTGAAGGTCGCCATCAAGATCAGCCTTGGTGCCGGAGACCAAGGGCTGATGGCCGCTCGGGAGGCGGAGGCGATCCGTATGGCTGGCCCAGCCGCCGGCCGGGTCCTGGGCACTGGCACGCTGCCCGATGGCGGCTCCTGGCTGGTCACACCGTGGTGGCACGGTCCCACGCTCGCCGTCGAGCTGGCCCGTCTGCGAGACCAGGCCGACGACCCCGCAGCCCGCACCACGATGGCCCGCCGAGCCGCCGAGGCGGCCACCGCGCTCTCCGAGCTGCACGAAACCGGCTGGTCGCACGGCGCCGTGCGTACCCACCACGTCATCCACACCCCCCACGGGACGCGGCTGGTTGACCTGTCCTTCGCCTACTGCCCTACCGTCCGTCTTCGGCGCCACTTCGGCCGATTCCCCCTCGACGTCCCGGACCGCTGGGTTCACGTAGAGGCTCCGGAGATCGCCCGCCGTCTCCAGGCGAAGGTGCCCGCCGCACCTACACCTGCGGCTGACGTCTACGCCCTCGCTGCTGATGTGTGGCGTGGTTGGACGGGTGTCTGGCCGGTCGACTACCAGGCCGCGGGTGTCGATGCCGAAGACCCGGCGGCGGTGCGAGGCGCAGTGGCCTCCGGGATGTGGCGCCGCACGGTCGATCCTCTCGGTTGGAAGGCGTTCGAGGTGCTGCTGGAGACCGCGCTCGCATCCCAGCCCACCTCCCGCCCCACCGCAGCCGTGTTCGCTCACGCCCTGTCTTACCTCGCCGAATTCGAAGCCGGCCACGCCGACGACTGACGGCCACATACCACTAGTCACCGCTCACCGGGCGAGGTTCCCGGGCGCTCGCCAGACTCCGGGCGTCGCCGGCCCGACGCCCCTGAAGACGAAAGCCCTCCGCGATGACCTCTCTCGACGACCTGCGACAACGCCTCGACCTGCAGATGCAACAGGACGGTGACTGGCCGGCCGACTCGCCCTGGATCCGCGCTGCCGTGGCGGCCATCCCGCGAGACCACTACACCCCCGACCGCGTCTGGGTCGTGGAAGGCAGCAGGTGGGCGCGCGTCGACCGTGGCGCCGATCCGGACCGGTGGGCCGCCCTCGTCTACGCCAGCCCCGGGAACTCCACCATCGCCCAGGTCCGCGACAACACGTCGACCAGCTACGTGATCGCCACGGCTCTCGTCGCCGACATGCTCGACCACCTCGACCTCGAACCCGGCCACCGCGTACTCGAGCTCGGCACCGGCACCGGGTGGATCACTGCGTTGATGACCCGCCGCACCGGCCCGGACAGCGTCATCACGCTTGAGATCGACGCCGAGCTCGCCGCCGCCGCCCGCGAACGCCTGGACCACCACGATGTGCCCGCGCGCGCCGAGAATGCCGATGGCCTGGCGGGCTGGCCTGCGGGTGCGCCCTACGACCGGGTCGTCGCCGGGTTCGCCGCCCGCCGCATCCCCTGGGCCTGGATCGGTCAGACCCGCCCCGAAGGGCTGATCGTCACTCCCTGGGGCCAGGGCCTGACGACCCTCATCGTCGACGAGGAGGGTACCTCCGCCACCGGATGGGTCCAGCAAGCCACCAGCTTCCTCCCCGACCGAGGCACCATCACTGCGGCACGGACCTGGCACCAGATCCGCGACAACGGCCCCGCTGACCACCAACGGTTCTTCGACCGCGACATCGCCCAACTCCAGCACAGCGCACACCTGCTGTGGGCGCTGTCGGTACTCCTGCCTGATGTGTGGATCAGCGCCCACTCCGATGCCCGCGGCCTCCTCGTCACCCTCCACGACGGCGACGCCTCGTGGGCGCTCCTCGCCGCGCCACCGACTGGCGGAGCTGTCGCGTTCGAAGGCGGCCCTCGGCAGCTCGCCGACGAGATCGAAGAGGCTTGGGACGCCTGGCTGCGCGCCGGCAGCCCTGACATCTACAGCTTCGGCATCACCGTCACCCCCGACCAGCAGTGGGCCTGGTGCGGCGACCCGGCGAACGGCCCCTGGGACCCCCGCTGAAGCACGTGCCCGCCGGCCGGGCCCTGCAGACCTCCCTCACAGACCGCCAGGAGGCCAACCCCTGTGGAACCCTGTCCGACGGCGACGTACTGCTCCACCAGCCGAGCCCCCGATACCCCCACCAGAACGCCGGTCATCGACATCCACTCGATGCCCGAGGCGCAGCTGTGGGCCTTGTTCCGCAAGTATCCCGGGCTGCTGGGGCATCGCTTCGCGCCCTTCGCCAGCTACGTCGATGGCTACGACCTCGGTGCCCGCCGCCACAGCGGCAGGGGGCTGGGTGAGTGGCGGGACTGGCTGCGGGATATGCGAGGCGCGGACTGCGCCTACGGCTGGCGAGGCGCCGTCGCCCACCTCGCCGGACTCCACTGCGTCGATCTCCAGCGCCTCACCGCCGAGCAGGAGGACCTGCTCATCCGCACGGCCCTGGGACTGCTGGAGCGGTACGCGACCCAGACGTCGGCCGCACGACCGACCGTCGCCAACGCGGCGGCCGGCTCAGCGAGCCGGGCCGGTCGGCCGCCAGCGTCGACAAGTACCACCCCGACCAACGCAGCCACGACGACCCGCTACTCAAGGGAGAACACCGACATGACGACCCCGGCCACGACGCCGCCGAACCCCGCCGAGGAGGTCACCGTCGTCACCTGGAACATCGAGCGCAACGGCCTCGACGCGGACGGCGGTCGCGAGCGCCGCGACCTCGCGATGGGCCTGCTCGAACAGCTGGGCCCGGACATCCTGCTGCGGCAGGAAGAGACCAAGGCCGTGGACAACGACGGGCGGCTGCTGCGGGAGGAAGCCGACCGCCTCGGCCTCGAAGCCGTCCTCGCGCCTGAGGACACCGACAGCACCAACCCCACCGCGGTCCTGTACCGCGCCGGGCTGTTCGAGATGGTGGGGGAGCCGCTGATCTGGAACACGGCGATGTGGAAGACGCTACGGATCCCGGTCCTTCGCATGCACGGCACCACCACGCCCGTGGCCGTCGCCTCGATCCATCTGTGCCATTTCAGCCCCGTGCTGCGGCAGATCACCGCCGAGCGGCTGACGACGCTCGCCGACCACGGCAAGTCCGCGCTCATCGGCGGCGACTTCAACTCCTACCCGGCCTTCGACGCCCCGGAGACGCTGCCGGACTGGACCACCGTGACGGACTCGGTGCACTACCAGCACCGCACGGTGTGGATGGGGGAGAGCCGTGTATCGGACAGCGAGCCCGACCGGATCCTGGCCGGCATCACCCCCGGCGGATCTGCCCCGTTCCGCGAACTCGGACGCCACGCCGCCGTCGAGCTCAACCAATCCGAGGCGCTGAGGCCCACGGCCACCCTCTGGCGTAATGAGGAGCAGGGAGGACCGCAGCGCATCGACCGCTTGTACGCCACGCCGAACATAGCGGAGGCGCTGAGCAGTCTGTTCGTCATCGACTCCAAACCGGCCAGTATCGCTTCCGACCACGCCTGCGTGGTGGCGACCTTCGACAAGCGCAAGCTCGAACGCGCCCTCACCCCTGCGGCGTGAGCGAGAGGAGGATCACCATGGACCGTGTTGTGCGCGTGGGCACCTGCAACTTCGAACTGAACGGGGCCGGCGATCGCGAACGGTGGGCGCGCATGCACCAGCGGCTGCGCGACCTCGATCTCCACCTGCTGATGCGGCAGGAGATGCTCGGCTGCGGCACCGCCGGCCGCGAGTCCGAGCTCTGGCTGGACTCCCAGAATGCGCTGGGCATGCGCGGTGAACTCGGGCCCGGCCTCGGTGCCACCGCCCTGTACTGGGATCCGGAGGTCTTCACGCCCCGCCGGAACTGGGCGAACGAGGTCGGTTCGAGCTGGGCGTTGCCGCCGACGACGCTCAGCTTGGAGCTGACAGGCACCGGTGTCCCGATCGTCTGCGCCTCGTTCCACCACGTCTACCACGATCCGGCAGGACGTGAGGCGGAGGCCCAGTGGCTGACCCGGCTGGCCGACAAGACCGTGACGTTGCCCGGCGGAGCCCGGATCGTGTTGCCGGCCATCGTCGCTGGCGACACCAACAGCTATCCGGAACCCGGTACGCCTGGGGAGGTGCTGCTGCCGCGCCTCGACGTGCCGGCCGGCCACGAGCTCGCCATCCGCAACGAACCCCATCGCGCGCACCGCAGCCGCCTGATCACCCCGGGGCAGCCGCGCGTCCTCGACGTCTGGCCGGACACCATCCTGAGGACGGCCGGGTTCCAGGACGCCGCGCGCCACCTCGCCACCGCACCGGGGCGGGAGGCCGACCGGACCAAGTCCCTCGCCCCGACGGTCGACGCCTACCCCAGCCACGGACCCGCCACCAGGATCGACCGCGTCTACCTCTCCACCCAGCTCATGCCCGCGGTCATCGACGTGGACGTGGTGGACATGCGAGGCCTGTCCGACCACCACACGGTCGTGGTCTCCGTGGACCGCGCGACCTTGATCAGCCTCCTGGCCGACCTGACGATCCGGACGGATGCGCTCCCCAGCCCTCAGGCCGGGAGGACGGACAACCCGGCGGAGGCTGTGAGCGGTCAGCACGACGCCGCGTCTCTTGGGACGACGTAGTGTCCGCGTATAGGAATGAAGAGGGGAAATCCCTGATGAGTGACGTCGTCGTTGACGACAACCGAGCCGCGCAGCTGCGGGATAGGGCCGTTGACCAGCTCCGCGCGAGCGGTGACATCGTCTCCAAGCCCGTGGAGGCGGTGATGCGACAGGTCCCTCGGCACGCGTTCGTGCCGGAGGCGTCGTTGGAGGCCGCCTACGACGCCTTCACCGCCGTGGTGACCAAGAGGAACGAGGACGGCGCCGCTATCAGCTCCGTCTCCGCGCCCCAGGTCCAGGCGATGATGCTGGAACAAGCCGACATCCAGCCCGGGATGCGGGTACTCGAGATCGGCTCTGGCGGCTTGAACGCCGCGTACCTCGCGGAACTGGTCGGCCCCGGCGGCGAGGTCACCACCGTCGATATCGACCCGGACATCGTGGCCCGCGCCGAGGGCCTGCTGAGGGCCAACGGCTACCGACAGGTTCGGGTCGTGCAGGCCGACGCCGCCGGCGGAGTCCCCGAACATGCCCCGTACGACAGGATCCTGGTCACGGCCGGAGCCTGGGACATCCCGCCCGCGTGGTGCGAGCAGTTGACCGACGGCGGGCGCTTGGTCGTGCCGCTGCGGATCAGGAACCTCACCCGCGCTCTCGGTCTCCAGCACGCTGGAGGCCACCTGGCCAGCACCTCCTCGCGCGTCTGTGGCTTCGTCCCCATGCGGGGAGAAGACCAGCACGACGGGCAGGTGCTGCTGGTCAACGGAAGTGAGGAGATCGTCCTCCGGTTCGACGACGGCTCACCCCGGCAGACCGGGCTGCTGGACAACACCGTGCGCACGCCTCGCGCCGAGGTGTGGACGGGGGTAACGGTTGGCCGCATGGAGGTGATCGACACGCTCCAGATGTACCTGGCCACGGTGCTGGACGACTTCTGCATCATGACCGTCGACACCGACCTCGACACCGGCCTCGTGGCCCCGAGCAACACCTGGTTCTCGCTGGCCGCTGTCGACGGGCACGGCTTCGGGTACCTCACCCACCGCCGCACCGACGACGACAACCGGGTCGAGTTCGGTGCACACGCCCTCGGCCCTTCCGCGCCGGCCTTCGCCGAAACGCTCGCGGACCACGTGCGGACCTGGGAGACCGAGCACCGCGGCGGCCCCGGGCCACGCATCACCATCCACCCGGCCGGCACCCCCGATGATCAGCTGCCCCAGGGACCGTTGCGGCGGGTCATCGACAAGAAGCACAGCCGGGTCACCCTCTCCTGGACCAGGGCCGTGACCGGAGACGAAGACGAGGCCGCCACCCATCCACACACCGCGCTGGTGTAGGGGGAGAGAACGACGCCGGACATCGGCGCCTGCGCAGGTACGCCCTCGCGCTGGTGGACCTTGTCGCCGACGTCCCCGCGGCTGCTGGCCGGCTCATCACCTGCCGAGGAGGACCTGGTCGAGTACGCGCCAGGTGATGTGCCGCCCGTCATGCCGCTGTGCGACGAGCCAGAGCTTGTCCACGGTGAACGTCACCGTGCCGACATCGCCGCAGTCGGACAGGGCGACCTTGAGATCGGTGCGGTCGGCCTCGCTGGCGTTCTCCCCGGCGTAGGCCACCGAGAGGTGGGGGTAGTACTTGGCGGGCAACGTCGGGTAGGCGTCCTGCCACACGTCGCGGCTCGCTTGCGCGGTGATCTGCCATAGCGGGCGGGCCAGTGGTCCCGGCCATGCCGGACACTCGATGGCGACCGTACCCACGGAGGGGCGCCCGACGGTCAACTCGAACGGCGCGACCGTCGCGCACGCCTTCCTCACCCGGGTGGTGACCTCCTCCACCTGGTCGGCTGTGACCTCGCCGAGCGGGGCGGAGTGCAGCACGGTCACGTGCGTCCACTCCACCGGCACGGGGATAAGGCCCTGATGGTGCGTGACCGTGCTGTAGCCGCGCACCAGGCGGTTGATCTCGCCACGGGGCGGCAGGATGTGCCAGTGAAGGTCTTCCCGGCCTTCCGGCCAGGGCCAGCTCCGAGACCGGACACGAGCGAAGAAATTGTCCACCCGTTCAGCGTAGTCACATAGCTGCCATCACGGAGGTGGAGGCAGTTCGCGGAGGGTTCCCAGAGCAGCCCCGAACCGCAATGCCAACGATCGATGACCGTGAGCATCCGCATAGCCACGGCAGATGGCAGGTTCAACACCAGCGGGTGCCACTCCGGGAAGTGTCTTGTGGCACGTCACATGCCCTTCCACGGCCGCGGCCTCAGCGATCATGTCGCGGACCGTCTGCGGCATCGTGCGGCGGTAAGGATTGCCCGGCCGAAGGATGCACGTCGAACACCGTTCGGCCAACACGCGCACATCGCCAGTCAGCGCATCGGCGACCGGAACGCAGGCCGCGTCGTCGTCCTCAACAAAGCCGTCGGTGTCCATGGGCATGCCGACCATCATGCCAATGCCCTCACGCCAACGGTCACACTTTCAGCTCGACGAGAATCAATTCCGGCCCCGGCGGAGCTGGTTCGGGCCTCACGAAGCCGCCCCACGGCTCACGGTGAACGGGTGTGCCTGAGGCCGACATGCTGGAGCCACTCAACGGCGTCACAGACATGCTGAACCTGCCGTCCAGGCGGTTGCCGCCGACCTGGGGGTCACGCCCTGTTGGCGGCGGCCCAGGGCATCACGGTGGTCGGGTCTGCGTCCTCGGGCATGGAGGGAACGGCGACTTCCAGGTCACCCTTCACCGAGATTGACTCAACTGGATTCGATGCCGTGGCCTCCGCGAGCAGCGCGAGTTGCCCATGGGCAGCCGCTGCCCGGCGCACATGCACCGCAGAAAGGTGGGGCGAGCGATGGACGTGCCCCGCGTTGCAGGCGATGACGACATCGGGGCCCCGTACGGTGATCAACGACTTCTTACTTTCCTGGCAGACCTCGCACCGCAGGACGAAGGTGCCCCTCATCGACCCGTAACGTCCCACCACGTGAACGAGGCCCGAGATGGAGAGGGAGAACGGCCCGGCCGGCGCCGGGCCGGGCGGCAACTCCTCTGCACGGATCGATTCCAGATGGATCGCCAGACGCGGCAGGGCACGGGCGAGAAGGGAAGGGCCGGGCGGCGTACAGGAGAAGTCGTCGAATTCCTCAAAGTACTCCAGGGCGCTGAGCTTCGAGAACTGCCGCCCAACGAAGTCGTCCTCGTGCCCGGCCTCGATAAGTGACTGCTTGATCGACTGGGCAAGCGAATCGGGGGCATCGACCGCGGCTCCGATCGCCTCGAGCACGTCGCTCGGCGACACCTCGGCCGGTGCGCGCCGATCCGAGCTCGCGGTCGAGTACACGATGTAGGCCAGCGCCGTCAGATGAGAGGGGTCGACGGGCCAGGCGGGCTGCAGGAGCTGCCCGGCGCGAGCCACCGAGTCTCCCCAGCGGGATGGTGCGTTCTCCGGCAGCAACAGGCTTATGGCGATCGGCAGATTACGTCTCGGGTTCATCATGCCCCACCCTTCCGAGATCTCGGAGGACCTCTCCTTACCAGCAACAATCGGGCCGCTCCGTGCGAGAGCTTCCTCAGTCGGCGCCTGAGCGAAGTCCGTTACCGACACTTTCGAGGAGTAGCCAGTGGCAGGCGCGCGCAGACCGGCACCGCGCCTCCACGGACACGTGTCGGTAGCTCACGCCAAACCGTCCTCTTCGCGCCGTTGCGGATGATCGCCTTCCGCGGTCAACCCGGGCCCGGGCGAGTCGGGCGCGGTAGCCTGCCCGCCGAAGCCGCAGAACCACAGCCACTCCAACGCCGGCATCAGCGGCGCGCGAGGATCAGGCACGAACGCCGCCGGCGACTCCCCGTACCCCACATCCCACGTGTCCACTCGGGTCGTGAGCTTGTCAGCGACCGGGCGTCGCGGATCATCCTGCGGGAGGCCGGCGATCAAGCCAACCCAGGACACCGCTGTATGGGTGGTCTTCGGATTCGGCCAACCATCAATCTGAACGAACGGTGTGACCGCAGCTCTGATGGCCGTGTCGTCCAGGTCCTCATCAGGATCGAGGATGTACAGCACCAGCCCCAGGGCCTGCAAGGAGTGAGTGAGGGCGCTACTCCAGTCGTGCTCCGGCCACTGCCGGCCAACAAGACGACTGGCCCGTCGAACCGCGGCTCTCCAGGTGTCATCAGCATCCGTGCCATGCGCCAGCTGAACCGTCTGCCGCAGGCTAACCTCCGCATTCACAGCGACAACCTACCCCTGCCGAGAAGGCAACCACCCGAAGCTCCATGGCGCGCTTCCGTCCACACCGCCCGCCTCACGGAAGCATGTTCGTGGACCCGGGAGACCCACTGTCGCGCCAACAACGAGTTGGCCAACTGCCAGCCCACCGCCAGCTCCACGGTCGTGACCCGATCGGACCTCACCCCTACGCCACGTCCGCCTCGCGTGCGAGGGACGTGGTCGCCCGTACGAAACGGCCCAGCTTGTTCGCGGTCAACTCCACGGCCCTCCGTTCGAGGTTGCCGGCGGCCTCCGGGCCAGCGGTTCGGGCCAGCAGCAGCCGTATCCCCGCCGCCACGTCGTGGGGCAGCGAGGGGCCGAAGTCGAGATCGGGCTGGTCGGCGATCTCGGACTCATCCGACTCTCCGAGGAGGACGCGCACTGTGGCGCTCTCCAGTCGTACCCGCTCCTCGCGCAGCGCCTCGAACACGGCCTCCATCTCGCCGATCACGCGCTCGGGATCGTCCGAGGCCAGGTCGAGCAGCAGGTGCACCGAGGCGATCACACCCCTGGCCAGGTCACTGACCGTCGCCACCGCCGGTTCCAAGACTCCAGCCTCGCGAAGGTGCCGTTGGTACGCCCACAGGTGGTACTGCTTCCAATGGGAGAACCACGAGTCCATCTCCACGGAGTCGTGGTAGGGACGAGGAGGGCCGTCGTACGGCCACCGGGGACCCCGGTGCCGATTCCTCCATCCGCACGCGCACGCGGTGAGGATGTCGCCGCCCTCTTGGAGCTCCCAGATGCTGCGGCGGTAGTCAAGGAACTCGTCGCCGTCTGCGAGGACAGCCCGGAAGTCGTGCGCTGCGGCAGCGGCATGGTCCGTCCGGCTGTCGGCCATTCCGGTCACCCCCAGATCCATGCTTCCTGTCTATCAGCTCCGGCGCGGACACGCGACGGTGATGTCCGGCGATCCCACCTGAACGCCGACCGCTCAGGCGCTCGTCGCGGCTGCCGCTCGGCGCCGCCGGTGGAGGCGGCCGGGATCACCCGGGCAGGCCGCCGATGAGCGAGGCTGACTGGGCTCGGCTGACCGAGGGCTGGTCTCCCGAGGTGTCGACCTCCTTGTCCGTCGCTGGGTGCACGTCACGCATGAGGGGCTGCTGCTCCTTCCCTGCGGACCGTAGGCTTTGGGAATGGCGATGAGCGAGCCCAAGTTCGGTGGCGTGATCTTCGACTTCTTCGGGGTCTTGACCTTCAACATGGTCGAGGTGATCTCATACTTCGAAGACCGGGAGAGAATCGCCCGGGGAACGTTTCTTCGAGCCTGGGCCGACCCACGCGGGCAGGAACTCTTCCGCCAGCTCGAACTCGGCAAGATCAGCCAGACAGAGTGGAACAGCGGGTTCGCCGCCCTGATCGGCACCTCACCCGACAACCTGATGGCCCGCTACCTCCACGACGCGTTCCCTGCCCACCAGGTACTCAAGGCCGCGCGGCAGGCACGCGCTGCCGGGATCAAGACCGCGGTGTTGTCCAACAGCCTGGGGCGGGAACCTTACGACCCTTACGCGGGGTTCGACTTGCACAATACCTTCGACGAGGTCGTGCTCTCTGCGGACTATGGAGTACGCAAGCCCGACCCCGTCATCTTCCGACTGGTGCTCGACAAGCTCGGCGTGCCGGCTGAGCGGTGCCTGTTCGTCGACGACAGCGAAGAGAATCTTGTCGCCGCCCACGGTCTGGGCATAACGCCGCTGCTGGCGCTGGACGAGAAGGTAGCGGCCAAGCGTCTCCGCGAGATGCTGGGTCTATCCGACCTCTAGGAACTCGCGCACGGCCGTGTGCCCGGTGTGGGGCGTCAGCTTCTCGCGGAGGCCCTTCAGCTCGGAGGCCGAGCGGGCGGAGTCCACTGAGCCGAGGCATCGGGCTGCGTGGCGTGCGGTGGCGACCGAGGCGTCCAAGTCGTGGAGGGCGAGATGTGCCTCGGCGGCGCGGGCGAGGTAGATCGCGTGGCTGCGCGGATACTCCTCGTCGCCCGGGTACGACGCCTTCATGGCGGCCTCGAAGCGGCGTAGTGCCTCTGCCGGGTCTCCGAGATGCAAGGCGGCCGAGCCGGCGATCATTTCGATCTCGCCGAAGTCCACCCAGTACAGGGTCTTCGGGTCGTCGTCGTGTGGTCCCTTGTCCAGTGCCGCGCGGGCGACGTGGAGGTGGCGGGCGCACTCCTTCTTCGCGCCGGTCTTCGACAGCGCCCGGGCGGTCCGGGCGGCCAGCATGGCGTGCATGCGTGGAGTCGCCTTCCGCTTCACCTGCGCTTGTGCCGTCTCCAGAAGCGATACCGCCCTGCCCGCCTGCCCGGGGGTGGAGTAGCACTGGATCGCGGCGAACGAGAGCGCATAGGCCCCGCTGATTGGATCGCCGGCCTCGGCGGAGGCCCGGAGGGAGCCGTCGAAGAAGCGCTGTGCAACGCCGGGGCGGCTCTGGTCGAAGGCCGCCCACGCGACCTGCCGAGCCGCCTCGGCCGCCATCGTATGCAAGTAGTCCACGGTCGCACCGCCGTAGCGGCGCGACGTGATCAGCTTGACGATCAGGGACAGTTCGCTGCGGGCCAGTTGGTAGACCTCGCCGCTGCCGAGCTCGTCATCGAGGTGCCGGAGATAGTCGAGGCGATCGTCGACATGGGCTAACAGCGCCGGGCCGCTGGGGAGAAGGGCGGGACTGTCGTTGGTCCGGGTCGGCTCCAGGGCCTCGGACCAGTTGCTCGCCGACACCGAGAGCGCCGCTCCGGCCGACAGGAAACCTCGACGATCCACACTGCTCCCCTTCAACAGGTCGGCGAGAACGGTCAGGCTCCCTGGCTGGTCCCACGGCAGGGTCTTGGCGACCGTCGAACTCGTGTCGTGCAGCGCCGCAGTGAAGGTGCCGCCGGTGTGCAGCACTCTGTCGTAGGCGGCGGCGACACCCGAGGTTACCGACCGGTTCCCGTTCTCCACGTTGCGCAGGTACGCCTCGCCAAATCCCGCTTCACGAGCGAACTTCGACCATGCCATGCCGGATGCCCTGCGCGCCTCCCGCATATCGTCGCGGAGTTGATCAGGCATGGCGGGCGGCCTCCTGTGCTTGGGATCGGTGCTGGATCGGTCCACGTCATTGTGTCCCGGCTGCTGCCGGTGTGTGCTCGACTCGGCACGAAACGCGAGGTCGTCGTCCTTCCCTGAGACCGCGCGTGAGCGGCCGAATCCCCAGCCCGTGTTCGGCGGTGGTGCAGCACCGGTGCAGCACTCGTACGTCACACACAGGCCACCGACTGCCCCATGCTGGATGCGCTAGGCCGAAGAGCCTGCTGCCGCGAGGCGGCCTTCCGCCCGACTGCTCCTGCACCGCGACTCAAAGGAACCCACGGTATGACCGACATCGTCAAGCGTAGTGCCCGCGCCATCCTCCTCGACGGCGACAGCCTGGTGCTGATCAAGCGCATCAAGCCGGGCAGGGAGCCGTACTGGGTGACGGTGGGCGGCGGAGTCGAGGACGACGATCCGACCATCGAAGCGGCGCTGCACCGCGAGGTGTTCGAAGAGCTCGGCGGCAAGCTGAAGCGGGCCGAACTGGTCCACCTGATCACCGACGAGGTCGACGGCGGCATCGGCGTCCAGCACATCTTCGCCGCGCTTCTGGAGTCGATGCACCTTGCCGCCCGCACCGGCACGGAGTTCAGCAAGCCGGAACGGGGCAGCTACGAGGTGGTCCGGGTTCCGTTCACAGCCGAGGCCGTCGGCGAACTCAACCTGATGCCCCCGCAGTTGGCTGAGTTCATCGCCGCCAACACCGCCGCTGTCGTCTCGGTGCTTGACACGCCGATCCGCGAGGCGTGATCACCGATGCAGGCCGTGGCGCCGGCTTTCGTCAGCCTCAACGGCCCTGACAACGTCGGCAAGACGACCCAGCTGCGGCTTCTGGCCGAGCGCCGGCCCCACTTCCAGCCGCTGGGCGCGATCCACGACCATGATCCCAAGCCGTGGGCACGGGTAGTGGCCGGGGACTACGCCCGATGGTGGTTCGAGACGTCCACGACCGCGGAGCTGACGGAGATGCTGCTGGTCGGGCATACCAAGCGGGCCGCAGCTCGGGAAGCCGGCCGTACGGGGCTGCTCGACCGAGGCCTGCCCATGCTCCTGGCCGTGGCCGCGGCGACCTGCGCGGTCAAGGACGGGCTGACGGTGCGGGAAGCTCTGGACACGGTGACCGGCATCGCGGATCCACGGACCGCACTGTCGGAGACCTCGATCCTCCTGCTGCCCTCCATCGACCCCAATCGCAGCTACGCGATCACCAGTGCCCGGGAGGGGCGCCCCTGGACCGGCGTCTACCCCACCTACCAGAGAACCTTGCACGCGGTCCTCCTGCTGCAAGCCGACCAGGGCGCGTACACAGCCGTCGTGGACTGCGAGGACCGTACCCGCGACGACGTCCACGCCGAAGTGCTCGCCCGCGTCGGCACCTACCTGTCGGCCCCACCGTTGAAAGACGGGAACCCTCGATGACCCAGCACACCCCGCCGCTCGTGATTCCGCCGGGCCTGACCCGCGCTATAGCCGGTCTGCCGGTCAAGGACCGGCAGCGCTTGGACGACGCCGTCACCCGGCTCCACATCGTCAACGCGCGTCTGTGGGACACCGAAGACCGCGTGCGCGGCACCTCGCTGACCGCCGACCAGGTCGCCGATCGCAAGCGCGAGATCGACCAGCTCAACGCCGAACGCAACGTGCTTGCCGAACGGGCCGACGAGATCCTCGGGACGCTCGCGGGCTCGGTGCCTGCCGACGCGCCGCCGCACACCGAGACCCTTGCCTCGGTCGTTGACCGGCTCTCGGTACTCACCCTGCGGATCTGGCACAGCGAACGCGCCTCGGCGCGAGACGAGTTGACCCACCGCCGCGTCCCCGCCCTGCACCGCCAGCTCGAGGAGCTGTGCGCCGCGCTCGACGCCCTCGTCGGTGACGTCCTCGCCGGCGGGAGACGCTTGCCCGTGCCGGCCCGCTACAAGCTCTACGGCCAGGACGACGCCGTGGCCACAGTCATCAAGCCGAGCCATCGTTTAGGGCGCGTCCTGGCCTTCGGCGGGCTGAGCGAGTGCGGCAAGAGCACCAGTGCCGAATTCGTCCGTGACACCTGCGGCGCCCAGCGGCTGAAGATCGGATTCCTGCTGCGCCAGGCCGCCCACCGTCGCGGTCTCGCCGACCCGTACGCGCTCTCTGCCCGACGGCAGGCCGAGTTGCTGCTCGACGAGCTGAATCGCTTTGCCGAAGGGCACGTTGGCATACGGCTGTTCACCATCGAGTCCGTCCACGACGACGCCTCGATCGCCGAACTCAAGAAACTCATGGGCGAGAGGCTGCAGATCGTCTACCTGGACGCCGCCTTCGCCGTGCGGGTCGAGCGGTCCGGGACGGCGCCGCAGGCCGTCGCAGCCAAGGACGAGGTCAAGATGAGCCGTGGCGCCCACCAGGTTGCCGCGCTCGCCGACCATGTGATCGACAACTCCGGCAGCATCGCCGCCCTGCGCGCCCAGCTGAAGCGCATCGCCGCCCCGCCTGCCCCCACAACGCTGCGCGTCGCCACGCCGTACGGGCTCGGTCTGCCAGCCGTCGTCGCCGCGGCCACGGCCGACTTCGTCGATGCCATCCGCGTGCACAGCCCTGGCGTGCGGCTCGCCGCCCTCACCGGCAGTCCAGGCGAGGGCACCTGGATCGCCGGCTGGTCGGACCTGGATGTGCTCGTGGTCGCCGAGCACGAGGCGACCCACCGGATCCACGAGGTGCTCGAGCAGTACCGGACCGCTCTGGAGGGCGTCACCTCGGTCGGCCCCACCCTCGTCACCCCCGGCGAACTGACCGCACGGCACCTCACCCCGCGTCTCGCCTTCGCCCTGCACCAGCTCCAGCAGGGGAATCCAGTTCTGCACGCCGCACCTGACATCGAGCTGCCGGCCATCACCCGCGATGAACTGGCCCTGGCCGCAGTCCGTGAACTCCCGCAGGTCATCCTCACCATGCGCCGCCTGCGCGCCACCGCCGGACCGGATGCCGTGCGGCAGCTGTACAAGCACCTCGTCCTGGCCTGTCGTCTCCTGCTGCGCGAGCACAACCAGTGGGAGACCGGCCCCGACCGCATCCTCACGGCGGCCTCCCGGATGCCCGGATTCCCCGCGTTCCGCGTGCCCTCTCTTGCCGAGATCGCCACCGCCTGGGGCGACGACGACCGCGAGACGGTGCTCAAGCCCGTCACCGTCGCTGTCGACCGCCTTCTGACCTGGTACGCCGCGCAGGTCGCTGCCTGAACCAGCCTCCGCACCACCGCTTCCTCCCCTTCCTTCGCCCGCAGGAGCTTCGCCATGCCCGAAACCCTCGCCGTGCCACCGTTCTCCGCGCGCATCGTCGAACGTCTCGGCGTCGGCGCGGCCAGTCGACGCGAGCGCGTCGTCCACTCCCTGGACGGACTCGAAGACCCGGTCCGCCCCGATGCGCTGGCAGCCACGGGGAACCGCCTCTGGGAGTGTCTGCGAGCACAACTGCCCAGCGTCACCGGCGCGGTTGACTTCCTTCTTGGCCTGGATGCCGGCGGGATCTTGCCCACCGTCGCCCTCTCCACCGCCGCGCGACTGCCGTACAAGATCGCTTGGAAGCTGCACCTACCGCTCGACGGCGCGGTCCGCTTCAGCGAGCCGCACGCGATGCGTACTGATGTCTTCGCCTACGGCATCGCCCCCGGACAGCGGATCGTCCTCGTGGACGACGAGATCACCACCGGCCGCACCCTGGCCGACCTCACGCGCCGACTCCGTGAGGTGGGTGCCATACCACTGGCGGCGGCCTGCCTTGTGGAGGACACCACGCGCGGGGCCCGCGCCCTGCTCACGGACCTCGATCTCCCCCTCGTCTCCCTCACCACGATCGAGGCGGCATGACCGCGCTCGCCCCGGCCAGTGTTGGGTTCCGCCCCGGGGCGCAGATCGTCCCTGCCGAGACGGTGCACACCACCCCCCTCGGATACGACCGCGTAAGCATTCCCGCCGGTGCTCCGCTTCCGATCCCCGCGGCCTCGGAACTCGTTTACCGTCTCAACACCTGCGACGAGGTCGAGGTCAACTTCCAGGGCAAGCTCGGAGACACCCTCCTCGCCCTCGCCGCCGCCCGCGCGCTCACCGACTGGCTGAAGCTGCGCTCGGCCCCCGTAACCGTCCGGGCTGTGGGGCCGTACGCCGGGCTGATCGCCCGCTCCGGCCTGGCCGCGCGATCTCCGGTCACCGCCTCCCACGGCCGGCGTGCTGTCATCGGCGATCGGGCCGCAGTCGAAGGACGTGCTGTGGAGACCGCGGTAAGCCTCGTATGCGACCCCGCCGCTCCGCCATGCTGGTCGAGCGACGGCCGCGCCCACCCGGACCTGCCCGCCCGCTACTACCTGGCGCTGGAACGCCGCCTCGGAGTCCGCCTGCCCAGCACTGCTCCGTTCGCCCCCCTTCTGGCCACAGCACCGAGCGCGTTCGTCGAGCAGTTGCGTTCCGCGGGCTGGCTGGACGGCCTGACCATAGCCGCCATCACCGCCACCAGCTGGCCCGAGCGCAAGGACTACACCGCCCGGCGCTTCACCGAACTCGCCGAACGCATCGCCATGGCCGAGCAGACGCAGGTCCGACTGCTGATCATCGGCGGCCTCACGGACAGCGGCGTCCACGTCGCCGCGGCAGACGCGTCGCAGCCCGTCCAGGTCCTGCACCTCGACGGGGTGCCGGCCGACCAACTCGCCGACTTGTTCCCGCACTGTCGCCTGATCGTCGGCAACGACACCGGACTCACTCACCTCGCCGCGATGACGTGCGGACCCGACGGCGTGGGCCCGCCGATCGTGGGCCTGTACGCGCGGCACAGCCACAGCAAGTGGCGTACCGGGCTGCCGAACCACCATGCCGTCGCCACCGCTCTGTCCGATCGCATGCACCAGGGCGACCTGTGCCCCGTACGCGACGCCCTCGCCCCGGGCACGAACGTCCACATGGACGCCTTCACACCCGCCTCGCTGGCCCGGCTCTGCCTTGACCTGCTGAGCGAGGGGCGGCGATGACTGGACCAACGCGCATGAGGATCGGGCCAGTGCGGCGCTTCACCCGCAACCTGCTCTGCCCCATCGACATCCTCGGCCACCGTCTCCTCCTCAAGTACACGCGCGACCCGGCCGAAGCCCGCAAGGAGATCCGAGGCCACGCCTGCCTGGCCCAGCACTACCGCGTACCCGCCCTCCGCGGCCACCTGCGCGTACCCGGCGGACACCTCCTCGCATATGAACGGCTTCCCGGTGGAAAGGACCAGGGGCTCCTGCTCGACCTGCTCAACACCGACGAGCCCACCAGCGAGCTCCACGCCTACATGCACCAGCTCACGACCGCGTACCACGACGTCATCCTCGCAACGGCGCGGCTGACCGATCCGGCCCACGTGGTGCGCAAGCTGTACTGGGACCGGGCGGTAGCCGGCGGTCGACTCGACGCCTACTACGGCGGGGCGGACTTCCCCGTCGCGGACGGCCTCATCGACACCCCGGTCTCCCACCTCGACACCTACACCCTGCTGGTCAACGGCCAGCGGCTCCACCTGCACTGGGCCGCCACCCTCCGCTGGCTCCGCACTCACTTCGGCACGACCGAACCAGTCTGGGCAGCCCTCACCCAAGGCGACCCCACCGACGTCAACCTCGCCCACCCCCTGGCCTGGCTCGACTACGACACCGCCGGCACCAACAGCATCCCCGGCGAGTTTGCGAACTTCCTCTGGTACACCTCCGCCCTCGGCGGATGGCTCGTCCCCAGATACAACCCGGCCGCCTTCACCGACCACCCAGCCACCTTCGCCCGCACCCCAGCCAACACCCCCCTGATACGGCGAGCCGAGCCCAACCACACGACCCGCACCATCCACATCGACTACACCCCGCGCCTCTCAGCACCTCGGCGAGCCGCCGTAGCCGCCTACTGGCACCAACTCGTCCAGCCGGTCGCCGAACGACTCTGGCCCGGCCACGACCTCGCCAAGCTGTTCCGCCCCTATGTGGCCATGCGCATCCTCGGCGTCTACAACCTCGCCGACCTGAACCCCGAGGACCGGCTCGTCCTCCTCGCACGACTGGCCGAGACCATGAGCCCGGGCTTCCACCCGGCCACCTTCTTCTCCCCGCTGGAGTCGCCGTGCCCGGCCCTCTGAACGGCCACGCCGCCCTGGTCACCGGGGCCACCGGCGGCATCGGCCGGGTCATCGCCCAGCGCCTCGCGGCCGACGGCGCCGCCGTCGTCATCGCTCACCTCGGCGACCATCCCGCCGCCACGGCCCTCGCCGAGCACATCACGCGCGCCGGCGGAACCGCCATGCCG
Source organism: Streptomyces sp. NPDC127098 (assembly GCF_042722465.1). Taxonomy (NCBI): domain Bacteria; kingdom Bacillati; phylum Actinomycetota; class Actinomycetes; order Kitasatosporales; family Streptomycetaceae; genus Streptomyces; species Streptomyces sp. NPDC127098. The sequence continues at coordinate 20,352 of NZ_JBHXFJ010000034.1, read as the reverse complement.
CTGGAAGCCGACCTCCGCGACCCGGATGCCGTACGCGCACTCTGCCAACACGCGCACGAACAGCTCGGGCCGATCGACATCCTCGTCAGCAACGCCGGCGCCTACCCCCGCGTCCCGTGGACGGAGACGACCCCCGACCACTGGAGCGACGCACTCGACACCAACCTGACCAGCCACTTCCTCCTCGCCCGCGAACTCACCCCCGCCATGACCGCCAGCGGGCACGGGCGCATCATCACGATCGGCTCCGTCCTCGCCGCCGCAGGCCGCCACGACCTCACCGGTTACATCAGCGCCAAGGCTGGACTTGAAGGACTCACGCGCGCCCTCGCCCGGGAACTCGGCCCCACCGGCATCACCGCCAACTGCGTGGCACCCGGGTCCATCCGCGTGCCCGCTGAGGATGCGGTCGTCGACGACCCGGAAGCCATGAACACCCGGCAGCTCGCCAGACAGTGCGTCAAGCGCCGAGGAAGCCCGGCCGACATCGCCGCCGCCGTCGCCTTCCTCGCCTCCGACGACGCCGGCTTCATCACCGGCCAGACGCTGCGTGTCGATGGGGGCTGGATCCTTGGCTGACATCTGGCTCATGCGTCACGGCGCCTACGATGGCCACAGAGCCGGGTACCACGCCCCACCCGACGCGGCACTGACCCGAGAGGGGGACGAGCAGGTACACCGCTCTCTGCCCCTCCCAGCTGATATCACGGCCATCGTCACCAGCCCGGTCATGCGCGCCCGCCAGACGGCCTCCGTCATTGCGCACCTTACGGGACTGCCGGTCGTCGCCACATCCGGCCTCCTCGCAGAGTGGCGAGCCCCGAGCATCGTGCTCGGCCGCACCCCCGACACCTACCCACCCGCCTACCGCGCGTGGCGAGAACACCGACTCACCAACCCCACGCTGCGTTGCGAGGACGGCGAAAGCCTCACCGACCTCCACACCCGCGCCCAACGCTGCGCTTCCTTTCTCCACCACACCGCCCAGGAACACGGCCCCCTCCTGGCCATCTCCCATAAGCTCCTCCTCGGTATCCTCAGCCGCCTTGCGGAAGGACCAACCTCTTTCGCCTCCGCGGCGAGAGACACCTGGCCGTTCGCAGAGCGCCGGCGGTTCACCGCCCCCTCGGAGTGACGTGTGCAGGTCCAGTACTTGGTTGACGCGGGGTGTCGCTGGTCTTGCTTGACAGTCGCCGGGTTGGGACTGGTTACTGTGGATTCGTCGCATCCACATCATGGCCGTCTACAACAGCGTCGCCCTCAGCTCGCCGCCTTCAGCCGCAAGGCCGTCCAGCGATCCCTCGACCAAACCGCGCAGACGAGTGGTCGACCGGCGGGCCGCCACGGCCGTGCGACATCAGGTAACCGCTGCCCGCGGCTCGCAGGGCGAAGTAGCGTGCGCGGTGCTTCCGCCGGTTCGGGCGCAGCCGGTCTCCTGCCCTGTCCTGGACGTACCTTCCGTGGAGAGCGGTCGACGCGTCGGCGAGTAGGGTACTGGGGATGCCGAGACACGTTGGCAACAAATCGGAGTCGCTAGGTCGTCCAATCACCACTCGCTCGGATGGCTCGTTGGTCGCGCGAGCCGTCGCGGGTGGAGCCCAGGCGGGCAGGCTATGGCGTCGGCAGCGCGAGTTCGAACCAGACGACCTTTCCGGTGGACAGGCGCGTCGCACCCCAGCGCTCGGCCAGTTGCTCGACGACGTGGAGGCCCCGCCCGACATCGTCGACCGGCTTGAACTTTCTCAGTCGTGGCATCTGGGGCACATCGTCGGCAACCTCGCAGCGCAAAGTGTCCGTGCGCAGGAGGCGGACGGTGACGGGGCGTTCGGCATAGCGGACGGCGTTGGTCACCACCTCGCTAATCAGCAGCTCCGCGGTATCGCACAAGTCCGACAGAGCCCAGTTCTCCAGTGTGTCCCGCACCAGGCGACGAGCCTGGCGTAGCGACTCCGCGGTGGGGTTCAGGCGGCGAAACGCCACGTTCTCGGGGGCGATGCCCTCGAGTCTGGCGGCGAGGAGGACGATGTCGTCGTCTCGGTCGCCTGGGCCCACGATGTCCAGGACGCCATCGCACAGGGAGTCCAGCGGCATGGTTGTCCCAGTGGGCACAAGGTCTGAAAGGCCGGCCACTTTCATCCGTAGGTGCTCGACCCCGGTCCACGCGTCCCTGACGCGGGACTCGACTAGGCCGTCGGTGTAGAGCAGCAGGGTAGCGTCAACTGGCGCCTCGAATTCGACCATGTCGAAGTCCACGCCGCCGACGCCGATCGGCACGTTGGGCGGGAGTTCGACCAGCTCGGTCGAGCCGTCGACGTGCAGCAGCACGGGCGGCGGGTGGCCGGCGTTGGCGGCGGTGATCCGGCGTGCAACCGGGTCGTAGACGGAGTAGAGGCAGGTGGCCATCCGGTCCGTGCCGAGCCGTTGCACTTCCTCGTCGAGCTGGTGCAGCACTTCCTGCGGCGGCAGGTCGAGTCCGGCCAGTGTGCGCAGCGTGGTGCGCAGCTGCCCCATGATGGCAGCCGATGTGGTGGAGTGGCCCATCACGTCGCCCACGACCAACGCCACTCGGCCGCCGGGCAGCGGGATGGCGTCGTACCAGTCGCCACCGACGCGGGAGGACTGGGCGGCCGGCATGTAACGGCTCGCCAGCCGCACGCCGACGCATGCTGGAAGATCGTCCGGCAGCATGGTGCGTTGGAGTTCGTCGGCGATGGACACCTCGCGGCCGTACAGCATGGCCTTGTCGACGCCGAGCGCCGAGTGCGTTGCCAGCTGCGCCGCGACCTGGAAATCATCCTGCTCGAACGGCTCGCGATCGGGTAGTCGGAGGAAGATTGCGACGCCGATTGCTCGGCGCCGGCCGCGCAGCGGGGCGATGATCGCCCGTCGCCCCTCGGGGATCGTGCCGGTGGGGGTCAGCTCACGCAGCGCCGCCCTGTGGACCTCGGACTCGGCGAAGACCGGCCGCACCCCGCGCATCACCTCGGCCAGCGGCCCGTTCCCTCTTACCTCGAGGGACGGTGTGGCGCCGGCCAGAAGCGGGAGCAATAAGCCGCCTGGGTCGGCCGTGTCCGGGGCCTTGGTGTTGTCGAAGGCCGGGTGTTCGGGCATGTGGTCGGTGCGGCGGAGCTTGAGCATCAAGGGGAAGACGGGCATGTCGTCGCCGACCGGCATCGGGTCGAGCAGGTAGACCAGGATGGCGTCGGCGAAGGCCGGGACCGAGGCTCGGCACAGGCCGAGCACGATCTCCTCCACGTCGACGCCTCGGGCGATCCGGCGGGTGGCCGAGCCGATGAACTTGGTCCGGGTCGTCTCCCGATACCGGGAGAGCTGCTTGGGGCCCGCGACGTCCTGTGGCAGGTCGCCGATGTTGTTCCCGGTTGTTGCGAACAAAGCACCGCTGCTGTCCTCTGCGGAACCGGGCAGCGACGGCCAGCCGATCTCCTCGGCTGCGTCACGCACGGCTTGATGTTCACGATCGAGGAAGTCATCGGCCTTGGCGAGCACCTGGTCGACCTCATCGAGCATCGCGTCGTTGGTGCTCGCGGTCGCCGCGACTTCGGGCAACGTCGTGTCGGGGGTGCCCAGCAGTCCGTCGTCGCTGCCCTGGCCGTCTCCGAGGGAAGCGATCGCCGCTTGCAGGGCCCGGATACGGCGGGCTGCGTGATCGGCCACCTGCTGAGCGGTGGCTCGCTCCTGCTCAGCGCGCTGAAGAGCGCGACGCAGACCGCTTTCCTGCTGAACGGCCCGCTGGAGGCGGTGGTCGGCCGTGGCGCGCTCCAGCTCTGGGACAGGAAGGCCCCGCAAGGCATCCGCTTCTCGACGGAGCTCGACGACCTGGGCTTGTGTGCGCCCCAGCATTCCGAACAGGAAGGTGGCCAGCTGGAGTGCTTGGAAGCGCCCCTGCTCGCTAGCGTGGAAGGCCCGACGGTGTCGTTCGATCTCCTGCTGGAGCCGGATCGTGCGGTCCTTCTCGTCCAGCAGTTTCTGCGTGAGGACCATCAGGTCAGCACCTGCTGAGGCCGGAGGCTCCTGCGCGACCTCCCACAGCGGTCTCAACGGAGCGAGACGGCGCTCTGTCATCGACTGCGGTTCGTCGGGGAAGCAGACATCCGCGACGGCCTCGACCAGGCCGAATGGTGTGCCGATGCCGTTCAGCTGGTTCCGCAGCTTCTTGATGCTGGGGACGACACCGTCCTGGAAGTGCTCGCCGACCAGCAGTTTGTGGAGGGTGGTGACGCTCGTCCCGGTCTCGTCCAGCCAGGCCCGGATGGTCTTCACGACCTGGTTCATCTCCGGGCAGTTACCCCGCGGCGGCTCCCATGGCCGCCCAGGCCTATTCCCTGCCATCCCACCCCCACCGACCCCGGGTTGTGACGGAACAACCCCGTGTTGTGGTCGGAACAATACCCAGCCGTTTGGATGAGCGGTCCCGAAAGAGACAAGGTCAGCCGTGTCAACACGCCACCACAACGGAACCCGGATCGCCGGGACATCCCGAGGAGGAACGACCGGAGATGGCCGCCGCCCCGCCTGCCGAGGACGACAGTCCCACCCCGCGTTTCGAGCGCTTGGCCCGGTGGGTCCCCGCTCTGTCTGGGCTGATCACCTCGGTGACCCTGCTCCTCCTCTTCCTGAGCGGCAACGTCGACGCCATCCCGGCCGTGGCTGCCTTCGGCGCGGCGGTGACCGGCGGTACCGCCGCAAGCCGCCGGTGACGTGCATGCTCGCCACGCCCCCGCGGGGCTCCGGGTGCGCTTCGATGTCCTTGGCCGCACACGACGTCACGGTCCGCGAGTTGCATCGCGGAACGCGACTGTGCGGCAATCGCCGGCGACAGATCGCACGGCGGGGCCTTTCGGGCCCGCGGTGGCTGAACGGCGGTCACCAAGTGTGCACTTCTGTAATGTGGTGTGCATGACGGAGACCAGCTACTCGATCGTCGAGGCCCGAGCTCGGCTCGGCGCGATCGCCCGCGAGGTCAGCACGACCCGCGAACCGGTGGCGATCACCGACCACGGCCACACCGTCGCGGTGCTCGTCAGCTCCGCCTACCGTGCACGGCAGGAACGCGGGGAGTCCGCCGGCGTCCCGCACCCGGAGGCCTACCGCCGGGTCTTCGGCGGAGAGGCGTGACCTACGAGGTCGACTGGGAGCCTGAAGCCGTCGCCCAGGCTGAGCGGTTCGCGAAAAGCGACCCGCAGGGCATCCGCCAGGTCTTCGCCGCCGTCGACCACCTGCGGACAACCCGCGGCCCGAGGGCGCGTTCGGCAGCGACGATCTACTGCGCATCCACGTCGGGCTCTACCGGGTGATGTACGAGGCCAACGACCACCAGGTGCGTGTCAGCGTCATCCACCTCGGCCGCGTTCATTGAGGGTTGGCCGATGCCCGGGCTCCGTCCGAGACTGGCCTCGCCTCATCGGGGCAGATAGCGGCGCGAACGGCCCTGGCCGCTGCTCCGGACGACGCCCTGCTGCTCCATCTCCCGCAGGTGGTGGTGCACCGTGGAGGGGCTCGACAGGCCGACCATCCGCGCGATCTCGCGGACGCTGGGGGCCTCGCCGCGATCAGTGATCGCTTCGCGGATCGAGCGCAGGATCTCCGCCCGTCGGTCGGCGCTCACCCAGTGGCCTCCCGATGTTCGAGATCGCGGGCACGGCGGCGGAGCTCTGCCCAGGTCGTGGACCTGTCCGCCCAGAAGGGGTGGAAGGCGATGCGGCAGGTCAAACGCAGGAGCCGACGCCGCAGTTGGGTGGCGTCAGGCGGGGGCGCCGGGGTGGCAAGGGCGGCGTAGGTGTGGTTCAGCTCGCGTTGAGCGAGGAGCAAGTCGTCGGGGATACCGGGATACGCCATGCCCCAGATTAGATCAGACGTTCGATTTATGGCTCGGGGGGAGGGCAACGTGTCGCGCGGCGTTGTTGTGACTGAGCGTTTTAGTTGGCGAGTGAGCGCTGTGCTTGGCGGATTGAGCGCAGGGGATGTGTGGCCTGGGGCCGTCAGTGAGCAGGTGGACACGGCGTCACGCAGGAAGGCGCGCCGGCGCTGGCCGGCCACGTCGACGTGCTCGGCTGGCACTCCTTCGCTTTGCCCGGCCCTGGTACTGCTGGGCTCTCGTGTTCATCTGTCGCGGGTTCGCCGAGGAGTCCAACTGTCTGGTGGCATTGCGTGATCGCCAGCGGCGTCCGGCTCCGAGGATCTTTGACTCGGCTGATAATTTCCTGCGGTGAGCGAGCAACTACCCGGCGGCGGCATCGAACTGTCACCCGACGAGATAGAAGCCCTCCAGACCAGGTGGTCATGTTGCTGGACCCCGAGTGAGGTCGCGCAGCAGATGGTCGGGATCAGCACGCCTTGGTACGTGGCCGCGGGCTGGGCGCTGGACTTGTTCCGCGGTACCCAGACGCGCGCTCATGGAGACATCGAGATCGCGATTCCGGCCGCGAGCTTCCCCGAGGTTCGCCGCCGCTACCCCGGATACGTCTTCGACGCAGCAGGCAGCGGCCGGATCTGGGAGAACGCCACACCGGGGGTGCTGGCCGCCGTGTATCAGACATGGCTCCGCGATCCGGCCACTGGAAACTACCTGCTCGACGTGTTCCGCGAACCGCACGACGGCGACACCTGGATCTGCCGACGCGATGAGAGAATTCGGCTTCCCTACAGCGAGATCGTCCATCACACCCAAGACGGCATCCCGTATCTGGCGCCTGAACTGGTCTTGCTGTTCAAGGCCAAGCACGCCCGCCGGAAGGATCAAGCAGACTTCGAGGCGACCGTCCCGCACATGACCTCGGCACAGCGCGAGACCCTGGCCGAGCTACTCACCCGCGTACACCCGGGGCACCTCTGGATTGAGGAGCTGTAGCCGCCGCTCTACTGGTGGGCTCTCATATTCGACGGTCGCGAGTTCGCCGAAGACTCCAAGCGGCCCGTGACAATGCGTGATCGCGAGCGGCATCCGGTGCCAGGGGCGACTCCTTCACCGACCACTTCCAGGGGCCGTCGAGCGGCGGTCAGGTGCCCGCAGTGCCTCCCGCTGCGGGCCGCACCATCGGCGGCGGAGGCTCCCGCGCCGGTGACGAACATCCGTGAACGCTCCACCCACGACGTGCCGCCCTGGGATCATCGATCCATCCCTGAGTGAGCTACACGAATTGAGGAGCACCATGGCGTGGGCCTACGCGGAACTGGCCAAGGAAGCAGCCAAGCGCGGCGGTCCCACCGCGCTTCGCGCCTTTTACACCGGGCGGGGCATCATCATCGGCGGCGCCATCACCGGCGCCTCCATCGTGGGGACTGTCGCCTACGACAAATGGAGCAAACGTCGCACCGCTGTTGCTGCCGAAACGGCGTCGAACGCTGCCACGGAGACGCCGGCTGCTGGCGACACTCGGAGCGGGCAACTTGCCGATAGCTCCCGTACGGACCGGGCTGACTCGGGGGTTGATACCGGTGGGCTCCCGTATTCAACTGTCGCTGGTTCCCCGAGGGACCCAGCCCGCTGGTGACCTTGTGTGATCCCCCGGGGCGTATCGGCTCCAGGTTCCGCCGGTCTCGTTGCGGAGTCGGCTGGTGGTCTTGTTGTGGTAGCCGAGAGCGTCTGCGACGACGGGTGCGGGGAGTTCGAGGAGTTGCTGCCGGATGGCGGCGCCGCGGGCTGCGGCGATCGGGATGCCGGCCTGGTTCAGGAGCGCGGACAGATGGTTCGAGCCCAGCGGCTGGCCGGTGCGGCGGCCGGGGACGACCCAGCCGCGCCCGCCTGGTCGCTCTTCATGGTGGTGCACTCCGACCCGAACCGGCCCTGACGACGGCGTCCGGCAGCCACCCCCGCCCAGGGCGTGTGGGCGGTTGCGGGAAGGCTGCCAGGAAACCGAGAGGGCGGACAGCGAGCGCATTGAGGTGGCCGTCGACCACGGCGCGGAAACCTGGCGAGCAGCGCGGTGCGCACGCGAGCGTCGACGAGGTCGATCTGTGGAGCGTGGCGTGCTGGACGACGACGAGGAGCAGGAGCCGACCTCGGCCTGTCATTCGGCGTCGGACGCCCACATGTGGCTCTGGAGGAGCAAGTGGCCGCGGACCGCCGTCGCGGCGGGGTGGGTGACGCCGGCCCGGCTGGTCAGGAACAGGGTGTTGATCGGCGGTATCTCCGGCGGGTGGAGTATATGCAGCCGCCCCTCGGCGAGTTCGGTGGCGCACAGGTAGGTGGGCAGGACGGTGACGCCCGCGCCGGCGGTGACCGTGGCCAGGACGCCGCGGAGGTCGGGGACGACGACGGCGGGGACCCGGGTGAGGCGGGTGTCGAAGACCGTGCGCCAGTAGCGGCGCAGGATCGGGAGGTTCTCGGCGTAGGCGATCAGCGGTGCCCTGTCGAGGTCGTCCAGGCTCCAGGAGGGCGCGGCGAGAAGGGCGAACTCCTCGTCGACGAGGGTGTCGACGCGCAGTCCACGCCGTCGTGGTCGCAGGGTGCTGATGGCGATGTCGAGGGCGCCTTGCGTCACGTCGGCGAGCAGGTCGTCCGGCATGCCGAAGCGGACTCGTAGTTGGAGTCCCTGGGTGATGAGGCCGGCCAACGAGGGCAGCACCCGCGCACACAGGAACTCGGCGGGTCCGCCTAGGCCGTGTATCGGAAGTGGATCTTGGGCCGTGGATGATCATGGTCCATGGGTAGGGGAGATCTCACGGACGAGCAGTGGGCGGCACTGGAGCCGCTGTTGCCAAAGGGGGCGAGGGCGGGGCGGCCGCCCGTCTGGCCTCGGCGGCAGCTGATCAACGGCATACGGTTCCGGGTCCGGACCGGTGTTCCGTGGCGGGACGTACCCATCGAGTACGGGCCGTGGGGCCGGGTCTACGACCTGTTCCGCCGATGGCAGCGGGACGGCACCTGGCACCGGGTCCTCACCCGGCTCCAGTCCCTGGCCGACGCGAAGGGTGCGATCACATGGGACCTGAGCGTCGACTCCACGGTGTGCCGCGCTCATCAGCATGCGGCAGGGACTCGGAAACGGAGTGACCTGCAGAAGGAGCCGCCCGGCGGCGTGTTGACCGAGCCCGGTGATCACGGGCTGGGACGCTCGCGCGGCGGGTTCACCACCAAGCTGCACCTGGCCGTCGAGCAGGGGCAGAAACCCATGTCGATCGTGGTGACGGCCGGGCAGCGTGGAGACTCGCCGCAGTTCGAGCTGGTGCTGGAGAAGGTCCGCGTGCCCCGCATCGGGCCGGGACGGCCGCGCGTCCGACCCGATCGCGTCCGGGCCGACAAGGCGTACGCCTCTCGCAGAAACCGCGTCTACCTGCGCCGCCGCGGAATCCGCTGCACCATCCCCGACAAGGCCGACCAGGCACGCAACCGCCGGAACCTCGGCTCCCGCGGCGGCCGGCCGCCGCGCTTCGACCCGGCCGACTACCGCGAGCGCCACGCGGTCGAGTGTGGGATCAACCGACTCAAGAGACACCGGGCCGTCGCCACGCGCTACGACAAGCTCGCCGTCCGCTACGAGGCGACCGTCGTCGTCGCTGCCATCAACGAGTGGCTCTGACCGAGTGCTTCACCTGACGGGAGTCGCCAGGTGAAGCACGCATCCGCGGGCGTGGTTACAGGCCGAGGGCCGCGGCGGCGAGCGCGGTGCCTCGCACACGGGCCTCGATCTTGGCGAAGGCGAGGTCTCGCGAGGTGGAGGTGTCGTCGGCCCAGGGGGAGAAGCCGGCGTCGTCACAGCTGCCGAGCTGTTCCACAGGGATGTACCGGGCGGCGAACAGGATCCGGTCGCGTACCTCTTCGGGCGTCTCCACCGTCGCGCTGATGGGGTCGGTGACGCCGACGAACACACGGATTCCCGGACGCAGCTGGTCGGCGACGATCGGGAGGACGCGCTCGGGGTCGGGCTCGCCGGCCAGTTGGAGGTAGAAGCTGCCGACCTTGAGCTGGAACAGCTTGGGCAGCAGTCCGGCGTAGTCGACGTCGAGGCTGTGGGTGGAGTCCATGTCGGCGCCGGGGTCGGTGTGGACACCGAGACGGGCCCGTTCGGCCTCGCTGAACCGGCCGAGAACCTCGTTGTTGAGGGCGATGAAGTCGTCCAGGACGCCGCCGGACGGGTCGAGCTTCAGGGCCAGCCGGCCTTCGGTGAAGTCCAGCTGCACGCAGTGCGCGCCCGCGTCCAGGCAGCCACGGATGTCGGCCTCGGCCTCGTCAACGAGATCGCGCAGGAACGCCTCGCGGGAGTATCCGTCGATCGGCTCGGACGGGTAGAGCAGACTCAGGGCGGAGGGTGCGACGACGGACTGCTTGACCGGGCGGGCGGTGCGCCGGCTGGCCTCCCGGAGGTAGGTCTCGGCGCGGACCTGGTAGCTGAACGGGCCGGCGGTCAGCCGGGGCAGCTGCCGGGTATGGCCGTCGGCGAAGGAAATCACCATGCCCTTGGGGTCGAGGGAGGTAAGCCCGTCAAGGGGGTAGGTGATCGTGCTGGGCTTGGCCTGGTCACCGTCGACCACGACCACGCAGCCCAGCTCCTCCAGCCGGGCGAGGGTCTCGGCGACCGCCTTCTCCTGGAGCGTGCGCAGTTCCGCCTCAGCCAGGCGTCCTTCGGCGTGCGCGGCAAGCGCCTCCTGCAGCTCACGCGGACGAGGAATGCTGCCGATCGACTCAGTGGGGATTGTCATGATCCGCACTCTAGGAGCCACCGACCACGCCCCGATCCGGTGTGCAACCCGCCCTGGCGGCGTCCCTCCCCCCCTGCTCCCCAAACCTCCACACGGAACCATCACCATGGGCCAAGCCCAGGGATTCACTCGATCGAGCAAGCGACGGACGGCCGCAGTTCACCCTGCCGATACACCAGAACACATCTCTGCGTACCCGGAGACCACGCCCCGCCCGCTTGGACACACAGCCCGCCAACTCCAGTGACAGCGGCCAGGTGGAATCCCCCACGGACGGCCAGTTATGACTCCCCACTGGCGGCCAGTTGCGGCTGGAGCGAGGGGGCCCGCGACGCCCCTTCAACGGCCCGGACTGGAGCCGGACAGCGGGTTCAGGAACCGAAGGCGTTGTTGTAAGCCAGCAGGTTCGAGCTGCCGGTGGGGATGTCCGACAGGGCGTCCTTGGTCGCCAGGGCCGTGATGGCGGCGCCGACGTTGGCGGCCGTGATGTCCTTGGAGGTGGAGATCAGGTAGGCCGCCAGTCCCGCGACGTGTGCTGCGGCCTGCGCAGTCCCGGACATGGTGTTTTCCATGGTGGACGAGCCGATCCAGGCCGACTCGACGTTGAGGCCGGGGGCGAAGAGATCGACGGGGCCGCCGTAGTTGGACGGGTAGGCGAGCTCGTCTGCGATGGAGCTGGCGCCGACGGTGAAGGCGCTGGGCGCACCGGCCGGCGAGCGATTGACGGCGTCATCGTTGTCGTCGCCGGCCGCGACGACAACGAACACACCCTGGGCGACCGCGGCGGCTACGGCCGCATCGAGCTCGGCGTTCTTCACCGTCACCTGGGGGGCCAGCAGGGCGACAGCGGGGCGGCCAACCTCCTGGGCAGCGGGACGCAGCACTTGCCGATGCCTACGAGGCGTAGGGTGGCGCAGCCGAAGTTCGCCGAGGTCTTCGGTGTCGGCGCACTTGGCCACGGGCCGGTTTGGGAAGGTAGCAGGGGGCGAGACGGAGCGCTGGCCCCCTGCCCGATGCGACTTACTAACTTCCGGCCCTCTTCTCTGCACGGGGTGCTCTCGGGTTGTCGCACTTGGTGATGAAGTTGGCAACGGATCTCGCTATGGCCCCCGATCACGTGTCCGCGTCGCATGGCAATTACTGGACTGGCGCTAAGTTGCCAGACGGCATGATCAGGGCTGTTGGAGTGCGCTGGCTGCTGTGTCTAGCGATGACGAAAAGTCAGCATGCCCTAGTAATTACGGAGTTGCCTGCACCGGTTACGGAGTAAATCGATTTCCTGCGGTCGGTATGTGTGATCGTGGCTGATCATTGACCCATTGTGAGGCTGTTTGTAGGGTCACATGCCAAGCCGCCTTGGAGTGACGGCTTCGAGGTGTGGTTGCAGGAAAGGGGCTGCAATGGGCCGTCGTCGTATTGGACTGGCTACTTTTCGTGGCTGGATCCCGTGCCTTCGTACGCCGAAGGGCGCGGCGACGGTTGTATCTGGTCGTGCTCTGCTGCGAAGGCCTCGTCCGTCGAGGTCATGGCGCGTCGTCGCAGCGGGTGTGCCGGTTCTCGTGGCTCCTTGGCATCGGGATCGCTTGATCTTCTTCGCGGAATGCTGGATGTGTGGCGCCTGCGGCTCGTATGGTGCTGATCGCTTGCGATGCGGTGCCGAAATCGCTGGGCAGAGGAGGGAGTTGGGGCTATCGACTGTTAGCCGTGTGATCTAGGCGCTTCATCGAGTGGCATCGTGAGCGCAAAACCACGGTGCTCCGGAGGAGGCAACCTCCGGAGCACCGTGGCCGCCGCGTGCGAGCGGCGGAATCGGTAATCGGAGCGGCCCAGGCCCTGGGATGAGGTAGCCCTGGGCGCTCCGTCTACGCAAGGGAGATTGTGGCATGTCGAAAGTCGGACTGGAAGCGCCACCCACCCCATGTGGCGCCAATTCGCCAGCGTCGGCTCCTGATTTCCTTCTCCTGTTGGGGAGTTGATCGGAGTGGCGAGAATCCGCACGATCAAGCCGGAGGCGTTCGTCTCGGAGACCTTGGCGTCGGTGTCGCTGACCGCGGAGCGCACCTTCTTCGGGCTGTTGACCCAGGCTGACGATCAGGGTCGTCATCGGGACCACGCGGCCATCATCACCGGGGCCCTGTGGCCGTTGCGTCCGGAGCACACCCCAGTTCACGTCGAGGAGGACCTGCACCAGCTGGCGGAGGCGGGGCTGATCTGCCGCTACGCCGGCTGTGACGGGCGGACGTACCTGCACATCGTGACGTGGGCGAGGCATCAGAAGATCGACCGGCCCTCGCGCTCGCGGATGCCGGCCTGCCGGGCGCACAACGTTGATGCGGCCTGCCCGGTGTGCCGGGCGACGCCGTGCGGCGAACCCTCGACGAGAGTGACGCGAGGGTGGGGCGAAGACTCGTCGAGCGCTCGGCGAATGGTCGGCGAGGGTTCGAACGAGGTCTTGGAATCGGCGGAGATTTCAGCGGAAGCGGGCGTTGCTGCTGGTCAGAGCGGAATCGTCGAGGGTTCGCCGTCCCCTCGGCGAGTCCTCGACGAGGCGTCGCCGGTGGGCGGCGAGGGCTCACGTACTGGATCTTGGACCATGGATCGTGGATCTACCGCTGATGCGGGCCGGCCTGGGCCGCCCCGGGCGAAGGAGGAAGCCCTCGTCCCGGGGGTGAGGGAGTTGTTGGCGGAGTACGTCGTCGGCTGCCGTTCCCGTCCGCCGGCGAAGGTGCTGGCGCATCTGGGGCGGGAGGTCCGCGAGTTGCTGCTCGAGGGCGTCGACGTGAGCGTCGTTCGAGCAGCCCTGGCTCGGTTCCGTGCCTCGCCGAAGCATCCCTCCGTGCTGCCGAGTCTGGTCAACGAGGTGCTCAACGGCGCCGGGGAGCGTTTGGCGCGACCGGATTCCGCCGCTACCGTCGCAGGCCACGTCGGTTGGGGTGCCCCAGCCGATGCCGCTGCCTACGCCGAGGAGCTGTGATGATCACTCGCGATCCACAGACCCTCGACGCACCGGCGGTCCGGCGGGTGTTCGCCATCATGGCCGCTCGCGGTATCGAGGTACGGCCCGAGCCGCCCGAGGCTCGCGACCCCGAGGCTGATCGTGCGGACGGGCGGATTCCCGCCCGGTTCCGGCAGGCCGAAGTCGACCACCCTCAGCTGCGTCACTGGGTGAACGCGATGCTGGCCGCCACGCGGCGTGGCCCCGGCGGAGAGCTGACGGCTGTGGGCGGCCCGTCGTTGCTGATGGTGGGACCGACCGGCACCGGCAAGACCCATGAGGCGTTCGGCGCCATCCGAGCCCTGGCGGCTGCCGGCGCGCGGCTGGCCTGGCAGGCCACCACCGCCGCCGACCTCTACGCCGCGCTCCGTCCCCGAGCCGGTGTCGATACCGAGCGCGAGCTGAACGCGATCGCCCGCTGCCCGCTGCTGCTCCTGGACGATCTCGGGGCCGCCAAGGGCAGCGAGTGGACCGAAGAGGTCACCTACCGCGTGATCAACCACCGGTACGCCGAGATGCTGCCGACGCTCGTCACCTGCAACCTGCCGATCGGCCAGCTGCGACAAGCGGTCGGGGAGCGTGTCGCGTCCCGACTCGCTGGGATGACCGGCCGCGCCATCTTCGCCGGACCCGACAGACGCCGGAAGTCCGCCGCCTAACGCCACCTTTCACCACACCCCCGTCGACCCTCCCCTGGCCGGCAACCGGACGACCTCGTATGCCTGGGCCTAGGGAGAGCCGGGGAAGACGGGCGCCTTTGAGGAGACCCTTCCCATGCTCGCTTCCGGGATATCGCCTGCCTACCGCCGTCTCGGCGACCAGTCCTGGCAGGAACGGGCCGCATGCCGCGGCGCCGCTACGGACGACCCCGACCTCTTCTTCCCCGACGCCGACCACATCCTCCGCATTACCGAGGCCAAGCGCTACTGCGCCCGCTGCCCCGTCCAGCAGGTTTGCCTCGACTCGGCCCTCGAGAACAACGACCGCTACGGCATCTGGGGCGGCCTTACCGAGGAGGAACGCGAACCGCTCCACGCCAACATCGACAACCGCCTGGACTACGACCGCGTCGAGGCCACCTTGGCCGGCCGCGACATCCACCTCACCAACGCCGAGCGCCGAGCCGTCGTCCGCACGGCCTACGCCCGCGAGGTGAGCACCGATCACCTCGCCCGCATGCTGAAGATCTCGGAGGACCATGCCGAGCGGCTGCTTCGTCGAGCCAGCCGCGAGGCCAGCCATCGCCGGTTGGCCGAAGCAGCTCCGATCCGCCCGTACCCGCACACGGACGCCTCGCCGCCGAGCCTGGGGCGCGCGGCATGACCCACACCGCCGCTGCCAGGGTGCGCATCAGCGGCTGGGACCGCATGGCCATCCTGGGCCTGGGCGCGGCAGGCGGTGTCCTCTCCTTCGACGCGCTGCAGCAGATGGCCGCGGCCATTCACGTCCGCGACGCCCTTGTCTGGCTCTTCCCCCTGGTGATCGACGGGTTCATCGCCTACAGCGTCAGAGCCCTGGTCGTCCTGCGCGACGCCCACTTCGCCGCCCGGCTGTATGTGTGGGCGTTGTTCAGCGCGGCGACCGCCACCAGCATCTGGGCCAATGGCCTGCACGCCGTCCGACTCAACCAGCAGAACCCCGGCGGCGACGGCCTCCGCCTCGGCGACATCACGGTCGGCGTGCTCTCCACCATCGCCCCGCTCGCCCTCGCCGGCGCCGTCCACCTCTACATCCTGATCGCCCGACGCAGCGGCACCCCACGCACCGAGGCGTCAGCCGCCACGCGGACCGAGGGCGGACCGGACGGCAGCCGCGTGGACCAGTCCAGCGTCGTCCGGCCCACCACCGGCACAGCGGACCTTCTCGATGTTCCGACAACACCAGAAGGCCCCATCGCCTCGACGACGACGCCCTTCCCGCGTGAGGACGGCGGGGCGCCGCCGGACCGTGACGAGACCGGTCCGGGAACGGAGACCGCTCCCGACGAAGCGCTGCTCGTCGCCCAGAGCGCGGTCCAGGAGGCCGGACGGGTCAGCCGCCGCCTGGTCCGCTCCGCCCTCCAGGCCCACCAGATCAAGATCAGCAACGAGCGCCTCGGCATCGTCCTGCAGACCCTCCGCAACGAAGCAAGCATCACCAAGTCCCAGAGCCGGTCATGAGATACCACTGCGCCAGATTCACCGAGATCAAGAACGACTACGAGCTCGCCATCAGCCGGGAGGCCGACAGCGCCGTGCTCCGGACCGGCACGTCCAACGGCAAGGTCCTGGCGACCAACGCCAAGGTCCTCCGCCGCCGCATGGCGAACTCCCTCAATCACCACCTGCGGCACTGCCCGCTGTGTGGATAGACGCTCGAAGGACCAAGGTATGACCGATCAGATGGCCGATCCGGCCGTCGTGGACGCGTGGCTCACCATCCTGTGCGCCCGTGGCCTGCTGCATTCCGCCGAACCCGTCGGCAGGAGCGGGTGGGCCGTGCAACGCACACCGGACTCCTCACCCTGCTTCCTCACGACGCCGGCAGAGGCCAGCCGCTTCATCGCCAGCGTGCAGCGTGGCCAGCGCCGGTGACCGCCACTCCGGATCCTCGCAACACCGCTACCGGAAGCGCCTCTTCTGCCACGGACGGTGCCCGAGCAAGTTATCCCGTAAGAAGCTTCGCCGAGGACGGCGAAGCTTCTTACGGGGAATCCGCCCCAGGGGAGGCGGAGGATGTCCGGCTCCAGGGGGAGCCGGACGAGCAGCCCGCGACCAGGCCGCCGGCCGCGCCTCGTGACCGGCGCCCGCGTGCTCGGCGTCGCCTGCGGCTGCCCGAACCGCGCCCCCACGTGCGCGGCGTTCGCCTGAGCGACGCCGAGCTGGCCGCCGTGCGCGCAGCGGCGGCCGATAACGGCCTGTCGGTCGCGGCGTTCCTGTCGCTGGCGGCGGTCGCTGCCGCACAATCGCCGCTGCCCGCCGCCTACATCGCGGACGAGCACGCGAAGGTCCGAGAGCTCTTCCTGGCTCGACGCCACCTCGGCTACGTCGGCAACAACCTCAACCAGATCGCCAAGGCCCTCAACTCCGGCGCACGCCCCCCGTCCCACACCCAGGCGGTCCTGGACACGGTCGCCCAGGCGATTCGCCGTGTCGACGTGGCCGTGGACGCCGTGGCTCAACGCCAGCGCCCAGAGCCCGGACCACGATGACCCAGCACCACGGTGACCGCCGCGCCAGCAGCCGCCAGGCGACGCATGGACCGTCCACCACCTGGTCCGCACGCCGTTCCGCCACCGGCTGCGGCGCCGCGCCGGGCCCCGGCCCCCCAGTGGCATCTCCTCGCATCTGGGCCGGTGTACGGACCGGTCCGTCTGCTGCGAAGACCGCCCGGTCCGCGGGGCCGGCCGTCTTGAGCGCGGACCGATGAACCCCAAGATCGCCCGGCGAGGCTCCCGCACGCTCGGACTGTTGGCCTACCTCTACGGACCAGGCATCCGCGACCAGCACACCGATCCCCACCTCGTCGCCTCCTGGGACGACACCGCACCCGACCCGGGCCGCGACGAGCACGCGCTGCTGAAGGACCTCGCCCACGTCCTCGACCAGCCGGTGCGGGCACTCCCCGAGCGGCACCGCCCTCAACGGCACGTCTGGCACTGCTCGGTACGAGCCGCCCCCGAAGACCGACTCCTCACCGACGCCGAATGGGCGACGATCGCCCGCCGGGTCGTCGCAGCCACCGGCATCGCACCCGAGGGGGACGTCGACGGCTGCCGCTGGGCCGCCGTCCGCCACGCCGACGACCACATCCACATCATCGCCACCTTGGTCCGCGAAGACGGCCGCCGACCACGGCTGCACAAGGACGCCGCCCGCGCCCAGGCCGAATGCCGCCAGATCGAACGCGACTTCGGACTTCGCCGCCTCAACCCAGGCGACGGCACGGCCGCACCACGACCAACCAGCGCCGAACGCTTCAAAGCCGAACGCCACCGACGCCAGCGCACCCCACGCGAACAACTACGCGACGCCGTCCGCCAGGCCGTAGCCGGCGCCACCAGCCAGGAGGAGTTCTTCACCCGACTCACCGAACAAGGCCTCCTCGTGCGCCAGCGACACGCCCCCTCCGGCGACCTCCTCGGCTACACCGTCGCCCTGCCCGGCGACCACAACCACCGCGGGGAACCGGTGTGGTTCTCCGGCACCAAGCTCGCCCCCGACCTGTCCTGGCCACGCATCCGCGCACGCCTCAGCCCTCACCCCGTCGCACCGGTGGCGCCCCCGGCACGAGCACGAGCCGAGGCCGCCGACGCGGCCTGGACGGCCGCCTCCCGCCTCGACCAGGACGACGAAACCGCCGCAGCGCAGCTCGTCGCGACCGGGGAACTCCTCGACGCGCTCACCACCACCGCAACCGCACCGACACGAGCACAGATCACAGCAGCCGCACGGTCCTTCGAACGCGCCTCCCGCTCACACGTCCACGCCGCCCACGCCCACGCCCACGCCCGCGCCCTCCGCCGCGCCGCCCGCAGCGTGGTCCTCGCCGGCCCGGCGCTCGGCCGCGGCCGGGACGGCGCCGCGACCGCCATACTCCTGTCCGCCCTCACCCTCCTCGCGGTTGCCGCCCACCGCTGGCACGCCGCCCACGCACACCACCAGCAGGCCGCCGCCGCCCTCCATGCGGCCGAACACCTCCGTGCCGCCTACGGCATCGCCGCCGCTCGCCCCCTCGCCGCACTGCGCGCACAAGGCCGCCAGCTGCCCCCGCACCGGCACGCCCGACACGCCGCCACCCTCCAAGCTGCCCTACCGGAAGGCGCCCAACGTGTGCTCGCCGAGCCCGGGTGGCATGCGCTGGCTGCCACGCTCGAGGAGGTCGAACAATCCGGCGGCGACGCTGAAGCCCTGCTTCGCCAGGCCATTCGGCACCGTGAGCTGGCCAGCGCACACTTCATCAGCGACGTCCTGACCTGGCGGCTGCGGCATCTCGGCCACCTTCGCCATGTCTCCTCCCCACACCGGCCACAAACCACGGTGCGACGAGGCGAGAACACCGAGAGGTCGACAAAGCGGCCGAGCTCCCAAACTCCAAGGGCCGGTTAAAAGGTAGAGAAGTATGACCGCAGCCAAGACCGTTCCCCAACCTTTGGCCACCACCTCGCCTCTGGCGAGCCCCACCGACCTTGGGTCGGCCAGCGTCACGTAGGAAACCGAGGGTCTCTTGCCGCCAAGCGGGAAGCGAGTCTGGCAGGACGGAGAATGCCGGATTGCTGCGAGGCCCTGAAGTCATCCGCCTGTCCTTCGGGCGGTATCCCGGCAACCTCCGAAGCGATGGGTCCCTCTCTCTACCCGGAGGGGATCAAGGGAGTGACGTCTTCCTCGTGCGTTAGCCCACAGGGAGGAAGGGGCAGAAGGCGGGCAGGCAGTATCGGAGGGCAGCCTGCGGGCCTATACTCCGCCGCATGGCTCAGAAAGTTGTAACTATCTACTCGGACGATCTGACGGGGGAGGAGTCGACTGAGATCGACTCGCACCGGTTCGGCTTGGACGGCGTAGAGTACGAGATTGACCTGACTCCCGAATCTTTCGACAAGCTCCTTGATGCCCTCGCCCCGTTCATGGACAAGGGTCGGAAGCTCGGACGTGGGAGGAAGGCGCCGGCAGCCGCCAAGCGCTCGGCGCCCGACGTGGACACTGCGGCGATCCGAGAGTGGGCTAAGGAGAACGGCTTGGAGGTCAACGACCGCGGCCGGGTGCCTGCCAACATCCGTGAGGCGTACGAGAAGGCACACTGACGTTTCAGACCTCAAACCGTCGACCTCCCTCTGAGCAGGGAGGCCGACGGTTTTGCGTGTGCGCCTGGGCTCTCACGCGTCGGAGGCAGAAGGGCATGGAGTGCCCTGTACATACTCGGAGGATGAGCGGACCTGCGGACTCGACAGCAAGGAGCCCTTCCGCGGCAAATCAGCCACCGCCGCCTAGCCCGAGGTTCGACAGCCAGTCTCTTCACCGGCATATAGACCTCTCCCCACCGAACCATGGCATCGACGAGCGGCATCCGCGAGCACTTGGGCTCCCTCTTCGGGTCGTCAACGAGGATGTGAATCTCACGATCTGCCCTCTCGCTAGCAGTCAGGGAGCGATGGCCACAAAACCCGCCGTCTCCGGACGACGAACGATCACCAACCGCCTCCCAAACGCATCAGCAACTGCTGTTCCTAGAGAGGCACGAAGCCCAGGCTGGACTTTCTGCCGAACGGCAGCAACCATTTGCCCGAGGCGTTGGCCAACGGGAGGTGAGACGATGCGGATGCCAAGGAGACGCGAGCGGTCCGCCAGTCCGGCCGTGCCGCTTCTTGCGCCGGTTGCCGTGCCGGACGACGCCACGGCGCTGGGGCCAACCCCAGATGAGGCCGGGTCGTACTGCTGGCACTATCCGTTCGAGGTTCCTCTCGGGCAGCGGCTGCTGACGTGCGGGGAGTGCGGCGCGGAGCGGGACTGGCTGCTCATCCTCGTTGAGGATGCCGTCCACGTGCGATGCCGATGCACCCACCAGTGGTATGAGCCGCGCTTGCCCGCCAGCTGGTACCGAGCCCACTGTGGGGGGATCGAGCAGGTCCACTCCACTCCGGAGGGGGCCAACCGTGCCACCGGCTTCGACGGCACGTTCGCCGGGGCCTACTGGTAGGCCCCGAACGGGCGGTGGCCTGTCTC